>NZ_JBMVQP010000007.1:0-113748 GCF_050522425.1 Myroides sp. C6-3
GGTGTAGCTCAGTTGGCTAGAGCAGCTGATTTGTAATCAGCAGGTCGTGGGTTCGAGTCCCTCCATCGGCTCAAAAGCTTCCTATCTAAATAGGAAGCTTTTTTTATTTATATTCTTTCCTATTTAAAGAATGCGTAAATTTAGATCTCGTTTAAATGGCAATTCACATTATACCATGGCGAAATATTTCAAATTATGATAGCATTGCTTTTCGAATCAGAATGGGTTATTTATTGGGAATTAGTCTATTTTATCATTGCAATTCTCGTTTCCATCCGAATTATCTATGATACGGATTCTATTTCCAAAACCTTAGCCTATCTATTACTCGTTTTCTTTGTACCCGTTTTCGGTATTGTTTTTTATTTCTCTTTTGGGATTAATTATCGCAGAAGAAAAATGTATTCTAAAAAATTAATCGCCAACGATAATTATGCGGATCGCTTTACTAAGCGAATGAAGGAAATCCATTTAGATCTCAAACAACAAGGGCATCCCATTGTAGATAAACACCGATCTTTTGTTAACCTATTATCTAATCCCATTGTTGGAGAAGGTCCTTTGTTGATCGATAATCACGTGGAACTCCTACAAAATGGCGAAGCGTTCTTTCCTCGTTTATTGGAAGACCTCAAAGCAGCCAAACATCATATTCACCTGGAGTATTACATCTATGAAAATAATGAGATCGGAAAAGAAATTGCCGAAGTGCTCATACAAAAAGCGAAAGAAGGGGTAGAGGTACGTTTCATCTACGATGATTTTGGCAGTAGAAGTATACGCAAAAATATTGTAAGAGATCTACGTGCAAATGGTGTTCAAGCTTTTGCGTTTAATAAAATTATACTGTTAGCCTTAGCTAACCGATTAAATTACCGCAATCACCGTAAAATTGTCCTCGTGGATGGGCAAATTGCCTATACGGGAGGAATCAATATTTCCGATCGCTACGACAATGGCAGAAAAGGAGAAAGCGACTTCTTTTGGCGTGATACGCATATTCGCATTGAAGGGAGTGGAGCTTATGGATTACAACATGTGTTTTTAACGGATTGGAATTTCTGCAGCAAAGAGAATATCAACTTCTCCGCTGATTATTTTCCTAAAATAAATATGGGGAAACAAGAAACGCTTCCACTACAAGTGATTGCTTCTGGACCCGACTCGGATGTGCCTTCTATTCTTTTTAGCGTATTACAAGCCATTCAAGCCGCTGATCGCGAAATTTGTATCACAACACCCTACTATATCCCAGATGAATCGCTACAATTGGCTATTAAGATGGCTGTACTAAGCGGAAAGAAAGTGAAGTTGTTGTTGCCTGGTATTACAGATTCCCTTACGGTGAAGTTGGCTTCTGAATCGTATTTTCAAGAATTGTTAGAATCTGGTGTTGAAATTTACTTGTATAAAAAAGGATTTATTCACGCTAAAACGTGGGTGATTGATTCAGGTATTAGCTCAGTAGGTACTTGCAACTTAGATCATCGTAGTTTTGATCTCAATTTTGAAGTAAATGTGGTACTCTACGATATGGATTTTGCTAGCCAGATGCGAGCAATGTTTGAAGAAGATTGTAAAAATGCAATTAAGCTAGAATTAGATCGCTGGAATAAACGCTCGAAGTGGCATCGTTTAAAAAATAGCTTTTTACGTCTGCTTTCGCCTTTGTTGTGAATGGATGAAGGTTAGTGACTTTCGTGACAACAAACAACGAACAACGAACAACGAACAAAAAAAGGACACCTTTTCAGGTATCCTTTTTAGCAATAATTGAAGTCTCGGTATAGATTTAGAATAATCCTCCTGATCCACCACTTTGTTTCGTGTTGGTATCTCTATACTTTCTTTGTAATGATCGTCCTTTTCCACCGCCAAAGGTATAGTTTACACCAACGTATACAGATTGACTTTCCCAAGTGAATTCACCTCTTGAAGGATAAGGATATTTAGTTTCGTATTTGTAAGACATAGTGTTGAAAATGTCGTTAAATCGAACGCTAATGCCCAATTTGTTATTTAGTAAAGCATAACGAGCTCCAGCGTCAATCTTGTACATTTCTTTTGCATCTGAAGTAATTCCATCTACTGCACCTCTGTAGAATCCAAACAAGTTAAAACGCAAGTTTTTAGTTGCCTTGAAGTTACTGTTTAAACGCGCATTGAATGCATTAGCTGTGATGTCTCTCAATACAGTTTGCATTGCTCCTGTTGCATCTAGTTGTGAAACAAATCCCGTTTGTTTAATGCTAGAAAAGTCAAGAGCAGGTTGCATATCCCACCAAGGGGTAACAATAATGTTGGCTGAAACTTCGAAACCATACGCATCGTTTGACTTATAGTTGTCAAATGTCATTAGCAATGCATTTGGATTGTCGTTTTCTGGATCGTCGTAAATTACGTGATTGATCTCGTGATTGATACGTCTATAATAAACTCCCGCCGTAATGCTACTTCTTTTAGCAAATAAACGCGTATAGTTTAACTCTACGGAGTTTGTAAACTGAGGCTTCAATTCTGGGTTTCCAACCATTGTCATTAAAGGCGTAGAGAACTGACGAACTGGATTGGTTTGTCTTACTCCAGGTCGATCTACACGACGGCTGTAACTCACGTTGAACATATCGCTTTCTGTTAAGTTATATCCTAAATAAACAGAAGGATAAAGCGTAACATAATCGTCTTTAAACGTAGAAGTACCATCTAGTTTAGAGTCTACTTTATAACTCTCAACTCTCGTGCCAATCTGGTAGTTGAATTTACCTAGTGTTTGACCAAAAGTAGCATAAGCAGAGAAAATATCTTGGTCGTATGTATTGGCAATGGCCATTTGATTTGCAGGAATCAAAGGATTGTTGGAATTGAAATTATTATCCGCTCTAGAAATTCTAGCCTCAGCCCCTAATTCTAATTTAGTGTGGTCGTTTAACGGATTAACATAATCAATGTTTACGGTCGATAATGTATTTTTATCATCATTGCCATCTTGATACAACAAATCACTAGCCGTTCCTAACTTTGTTAGGTAATCTCCGTCCATTTCCGACTTGTTGATGTTGTGGTTTACTTCAACATCAAGCGTGTGTCCTTTTTTCGCGAATAAGTGTTTGTACGCTAAATTATAGGTGCTAAATGTATTTTTGTTGTTGTAGTCTGTGTTTTGGAAAATATTATCAAAGGATTGATCAGGGTAAATCGTTGACGTTTTCAACCCCATATCGCTTTTGTTTGTACTTTGATTCGTATAAAACGAAAGTGTATTGTTGTCGTTAATATAATAATCAACACCTACTTTATACAGAATGTTTTTGTTTTTATTCAACATATCAATCGTTGTAGGCGACAATAAGTCTTCGCGAAACATATCGCCATTATTTGTTGATTTTCCGTCAGAATAACTTGCATTACCAAAGAAGTTTAATTTTCCTTGTCTGTAGTTTAGGTTGAGTGAAGTCGTGGATTGAATGTTTTTTGCAATTGTAACACCACTGTCAACAGAACCGTTAAATCCATCCGCTGTATTTTTGTGTAAAACGATATTGATGATTCCCGACATTCCTTCAGGGTTGTATTTTGCACTCGGATTCGTGATTAATTCAATGCTTTTGATTGACGTAGATGGAATCTGCTTTAACAATTGCTCTGCAGACATATTAGTAGGTCTTCCATCCAATAAGATTCGAACATTTTCGTTTCCTCTTAAAGAGATTTTACCGTCTTTATCTACGTTTACCGAAGGAATATTATTCATAATGTCCGAAGCAGTAGCTCCTACTGTGGTTAAGTCTTTACCCATGGTAATTACTTTTCGGTCAATTTTTTGCTCAATTGTAGATCGCTCTGCAACAATGGTCACATCAGCTAAAGTTGTTGATTCCGGTTCTAAGTAAATAGTACCTAGATCAGTCGCTGATTTAAGTGCAATTTCCTTGTGATACGGTTTGTAACCAATAAATTGAACGTCTAAATCATAAGTATCAGCAGTTGCTGTAATGGTAAAAGTACCGTTATCGGCAGTCATTCCACCCGTAATAACAGCATCACCTTTTTTAAGCGTAATCGTAGCGTATGGAACGGCTTCCTTGAGGTTTTTATCAAGTACACGTCCCGTTAGTTTTACTGACCCCTGGGCGTAAACACCACATAGAGAGAGTAGGAAAAACAATAAAGATAGTTTTGAATTCATTTGATTAGTTGAATTAAGTTTTTTTGTCTAATCTAATAGACTGAGAATCGTTACTTTTGTTACATCAACAAAATAAAAAAAAGTAAATAAACAAAGTTTTTTATTTTATTATTTTGATTATCAATTAGTTATGTGTTATTTAGAAAAAATATAAATTTTATGAAGTATACTGTTTTTTGCGGTTCAAGTGCTGGGAGTAAGCCTGAGTATAGGCAAAGTGCGACAGCCTTAGGAATGGCGTTAGCCCAACGCAATATAGGAGTGGTTTATGGTGGTGCCAAAGTTGGGTTAATGGGAGCTATAGCCGATGGAGCATTGGCAAATGGCGGAGAAGTAATTGGGGTGTTGCCTCATTTCTTAGCTGATGTAGAATTGGGACATCAAGGGTTAACCTCTTTGTTTTTTGTTGATACGATGCACGAACGCAAAGCAAAGATGGATGAACTATCTGATGGAATCATTGCATTACCTGGAGGATATGGTACCTTAGAAGAGTTTTTTGAAGTATTGACCTGGGGACAATTGGGGTTGCATAAAAAACCCATTGCTTTGTTCAATGTAGATGGTTTTTATAATCCGTTGTTGCAAATGATGGATATGATGGTTCATCAGGGATTTCTTAAAGAAGAAAATAAAAACATGGTTATTGTATCAGATGATATCGATGATTTACTACAGCAAATGCAAGCCTATGAAGCTCCTAAAGTAGGTAAGTGGGTAGTGCAAAAACAAACGCTTTAATAGTGCTAAAAAAAAATTAAAATCGCTGTTTTCGAACTTTTTTTTCGTATTTTCCCTACTTGAGTAAGAATATGAAATAAAAAATGGAAAAAAATAATAACAATATAGCGATACTCGTTGATGGAGATAACGCACAAGCTAAATTATTAGAAAATATATTAGCAGAGGTTTCAAAATATGGAAAGGTAACTATCCGTCGTATTTATGGCGATTGGACAACTCCACAAATGAACAGCTGGAAAGATCTCTTAAATGATTTGTCTTTTTCACCTATTCAAAAGTTTAATTATACCTCAGGGAAAAACTCTACGGATAGTTCGCTTATTATTGATGCAATGGATATTTTACACGCCAAGATGGTCGATGGATTCTGCATTGTTTCAAGTGATAGTGATTATACCGGATTAGCTAAGCGAATTCGAGAAGAAGGAATCTTTGTGATGGGGATAGGAGAGAAGAAGACGCCTAATGCATTTGTGCAATCGTGTGAGATTTTTACATATTGTGAAACGCTAATGCCTAAACCTGTAAAAGAAGGAAAAACGGTTAATCAGGAAAAGAAACAGGTGATTGATGAAGAGGAAGAGAACGACACGCGTACGATTACTAAAAAAGAGATGCGCCTCATTGATCGTGCCTTTGATATGTCTGTAGATGAAGAAGTAGAAGCGTACATTTCAACTGTGGGAAATAACCTAAGAAAATTAGATCCAAGTTTTGACTCGCGTGATTATGGTTTTAGAAACCTAACCGAAATGTTTAAGCATTTAAAAACATATGAAGTGATCAACAATAACGTAAAGGGATTAAATCATCCTTTAGTAAAAAAGAAGTAACCGAAAGGTTACTTTTTTTACAGCTAAGTTTTTTAAACTCTTCCTCATTTTGTTCTTTTATGTGAGTTGGGCTATTGGTAAGGTTTACGGAGGAACGAGAAGTAGTTATTGGAAAGGTTTACTCAGCTATTTGCTAAGGTACTAACCTTTCAAATTCTTATTTTTGTGATTGGTTTTCTCTTAGATATAGTGACATAACATAAAAAAGGTCAGCATTTGCTGACCTTTTTTGTGTTATGCTATTTCTTTTTTTGCAGTTACATTTTTAACTATTGAAAGTAAAATGTAAAGCAAAATGATAATTGGAATTGCTAAGTAGTGCAAGGAAATTAACAGGATAACCGAAACTAATACAAAGCCTAATTGCAGTTTATAAGCTTCGATGTTTTTAGGGTTAATTTTTAGCGAAAATAACGGTAATTCAGCGTTCATAATATAAGCACTCAATACACTAATGATAACTAATACATAGGGATTACTCAAAAAAGAAATAATCGCTTCAGAATCTGTAGTGCTTACAATTAAAGGTAAACTCAGAATGAATAATGCATTTCCTGGAGTGGGTAACCCGATAAAAGAGTCTGTTTGTCTCGTATCAATATTAAATTTAGCTAAACGATAGGCAGCACCTAGGGTGATTAGAAAACCTAAATACGGAACAATAGCCATGTAGTATGTTTCAGGTGTTAGGTTGTATGGACCTTGTGTCTCTTGGATGTTTGCTAACTGTTTGTAGATGATAAGTCCAGGTACAACACCACTCGTTACCATATCTGCTAGAGAATCCAATTGAAGTCCTAATTCACTTTTTACATGGAGAATGCGAGCCAAAAATCCGTCCCAATAGTCAAAGAAAATACCGATACACACCCATAAAAAGGCCATGTGGATATTGTCGTCAAAGGCATAGATACAAGCTATTAACCCTGAAGCGAGGTTTAATAAAGTAATGAAATTTGGAATGTGTTTTTTCATGTAGATCTTATTTGAGTTTTTGTCCCTGGGATAAAAACAGATGTTATTATCCTTAGACAAAGGTATCATAAACTTACAAATAATAATATCTTCATCGCCTTTTAGTTTTTTACTATTTTTACAGCTTTGTATAAATAGTAAAAGGAGGTTTGTGAAAAAGCTAACATTATGTACAGTACTACTTTGCGTCGGATTTGCCTCTTACGGTCAAAAAGCGAGAAAATATTCCAATGAATTTTTAAATATTGGGGTAGATGCTGTGTCTATGGGGATGGCGAATAGTGTAGTTGCATCAACGTCAGATGTGAATTCTGTCTATTGGAATCCCGCAGGATTGATGCGATTGGAAGAGCAGCAAGTGGCTTTAATGCACGCCAGTTATTTCGCTAATATTGCTCAATATGATTACGGAGCCTTTGCTATGCCTTTGGATGAAAAAAGCGCATTGGGGTTTTCTGTCATTCGCTTTGGGGTGGATGATATTATGAATACAACGGAGCTGATTGATCAGCATGGAAATATCGATTATAACCGCATTAGTTTGTTCTCTGCCGCAGATTATGCTTTTGTACTTTCTTATGCTCGTAAAACTCCTATTGAAGGACTTACCTACGGGGTTAATGCAAAAGTAGTCAGACGAGTGATCGGAAAGTTTGCAAACTCATGGGGCTTTGGCTTTGATGCCGGTGTGCAATATAAAACTAAATCCGAGTGGATGTTTGGTGTAATGGCAAGGGATATTACTACCACATACAACATGTGGAGTATCAATAAAAAGGAGTACAGTAAAGTACAAGGTGCCATTGAAGGAATGAATCAAGAACTACCGGAAACGACGGAGATTACTTTGCCTAAATTACAAATGGGGGTGTCTAAGAATATGCAACTTACCCGCGATTTAAATCTATTAGCTGCATTTGCTCTTCACGTCGAATTTGCTGAAACCAATGCAATGATCTCTAGCGGTTCGATGAGTATGACTCCTTCTTTAGGTGTGGAGTTTGGATATGCTAATTTGGTCTTTGTACGGGGTGGTGTAGGAAACTTCCAAAACAATAGACAAATGGACAATACCGAAAAAATAGAATTTCAACCCAATATTGGTGTTGGTTTTCACTATAAAGGAATACAAGTTGATTATGCTTTGACGGATATAGGAGACCAAAGTGCTGCTATTTATTCCAACGTATTTTCATTAAAACTAGATTTAGGAATTTTTAGAAAATAAAAAACATGAAAAAAATAGTTGCCTTACTTGTTGCTTTTTTTGCCTTACAAGTAAGTTTTGGTTATGCCACTCAACGCACCTTATCGGATAAGGCACAAATCAGCGTCTTAACCTGTGGAACAGGAGATCAATTATACGCTCTTTTTGGTCATACTGCTATTCGAGTGTATGACCCTGCGGAAGGAATAGATCGCGTGTATAATTATGGATTGTTCAATTTTAGAACCCCCAATTTTTATGCAAAATTCGTTAAAGGTGATTTACTTTATTTCGTTGATTATGAAGATTACAGGAGTTTTGTGATGAACTATGCGTATGATAATCGCTCTGTTGTGGAACAAGAACTGAATCTGTCGCAGGAACAAACACAGCGTATTTGGCAAAAACTAAATGAATCTTTGGCTGAAGATAAACGCTTTTATATCTATAAATTTATAGATCAAAACTGTACAACTAAGGTCGTGGATGTGCTTAATGAAGTTTTACCAACACCCGTAGAAACAACAATAGAAGGTAACACAGCAACGTATCGATCAATTTTAAACACCTACCTAAAGGACCGCTATTTTGAAAAATTGGGAATTAATCTCATTTTTGGCTATAAAGTAGATCATCCATCAACGCTTTTGTTCTTGCCAGATAAATTTCAATCAGGATTGTCGCACTCAATGAATGGAACTCAACCTTTGGTAAAAGAAGAACTAACCGTCTTTCAATCGCAACCTAAAACCGCTTATGTTTGGTGGAATACCTATTGGTTTGCCTCGGTAATGACGCTTCTTTTGCTCGTTCTATGCCTTAATAAAACCGTTCGATCCGTGTATTTTGTCCTTATGGGGGTTTTGGGATTGTTTTTTATACTAGTAGGGTTTTATTCTCTACATAGAGAAATACTATTAAATAATGTGGTGTTTTTATGTAATCCTTTGCTTATATTTATTCCATTTGTTAAAAGGTTGAGTAATATTAAGTCAAAATTAGCTATTGTTGTTGTAATATTGTTAATTATCTACTTTGTTTTGAATTTTTATTCAGAAAAATTAATAATAACATTACCTTTGTATCTATTAACTCTAGCAACTTTATTTTTAGAATTTAAAACTGTTTTACAAAATAGAGGGAAGAATAAATAGTAGACTATGTTTTCTTTTTTTAAATCTAAACCCATTTTAAAAGATTTGATCCCGGATGATTATGTGGATATACACTCTCATTTAATTTACGGAATCGACGACGGTGCTCAGACGATTGACGATACCCGCATGATTATTACATCCATGCGAGATTTAGGATTCAAGCAAGCGATTGCTACTCCTCATACGACACCTTTAGTTTGGGAAAATACAAGAGAAGGAATTTTAAATCAGTACCAAAAAGTACAAGAAGAACTGCCACAAGAAGCATCGGATATCGCACTTAGAGTAGCTTCTGAGTATATGATGGACGAAAGCTTGTTACCTCATATTGAGAATAAAGACCTCTTGACTTTAAAAAATAAGTACGTTTTGGTGGAAATGTCTTACATGAATCCACCCATTCAACTGATGGATATTCTGTTTCAGTTGAAATCCAATGGCTATGATATTGTATTGGCTCACCCAGAGCGCTATAATTTTTATCATCAGAATACAGCCATGTATAAGAAGCTTAAAAAAGCGGGATGTCATTTTCAAATGAATTTACTCTCTGTAACGGGATACTATGGTAAACATGTACTAGAAGCAGCCAATTTTCTTTTGTCTAATGGCTTAATTGACTTCGTAGGCTCTGATATTCACCATGCCAAGCACATTAGAGGATTTGATGCAAAAGTGGAAGTAAAAGGAGTTGAGTTTTTTACGCAAGCCATTACTAATAATCAAGAGTTTAGAAAGTAGTTTTTGATTCAATTAGTTGAATAATATCAGTTTTTTTAGCTCTGTTGTAGTATCTTCTTCTAGTGCAGAAAATAGTGTATCCATTGTAACAGCGACTTATCTTCATAAAGAAGGTGGTATCTTTCAATATTAAGGGTAAAGAGCTCAAGTTGAAGTGAAAGGAGAGGTTACTTATACCGGTAATAGGTGAAATTCAATAAGGAAGGGATGGGTTGACAAAGTTGGTAATGGAAAGGTAACTAGTTTTAGGATATAAAGACATAAAAAAAGCCACGCATTGCGTGGCTTTTTTTATGTTGAGTAGATTTATTTGTCTACAACTTCACCTTTAATTCTCAAAGGCACTGTACCGTTTTCGTAGTTTACTGCGTTTGATTCCACTGTGATGGTACGGCTAATTCTACCGATGCTCATGTTGTACTTTACATCGATTTTTCCTTTTTTACCTGGCATGATTGGCTCTGTAGGTTTTGAAGGAACTGTACATCCACATGTTGAGCGCACATTAGTAATAACTAACGGTTGATCTCCTGTGTTTGTGAATTCGAATGTACGTAATCCATCGTCA
Organism: Myroides sp. C6-3; assembly: GCF_050522425.1. NCBI lineage: Bacteria > Pseudomonadati > Bacteroidota > Flavobacteriia > Flavobacteriales > Flavobacteriaceae > Myroides > Myroides sp. C6-3. The sequence continues at coordinate 10,412 of NZ_JBMVQP010000007.1, forward strand.
TTCCCTCTAACTACTGTTCCGTAATCGATGGTGTTATTCTCAGCTGCGAACTGAATTTTTGGACCATTTTGAGCGAATGTCAAGGCACTAGATAAGACTAATGCAAATACTGCTATTAATTTTTTCATTACTATAACTTTTTGTTGTTTTGTAAAATTAGAAACTTTTATAAAACTCGCAAATTTTTTTCGCATATTCGATTTGAGATATACTTTTATAATTGACGAGTAATAATTACTTTTGTACAATACAAAGATAAAAAAACTATAGGTATTGAGAATAGAAAAATTCATTTATTATCCTCGACGCATAGCGTTTTTTTCTTTTTTTTAATAATTAAATTATAGAATAATGGTAATTCCTGCACAATTTGACGCAAAGCAAGTAGAGCAAAAATGGTATCAGTATTGGATGGAGAATAATTTTTTCCGATCTGTACCAGATGAAAGACAGCCGTACACCATTGTAATACCTCCTCCAAACGTAACTGGAGTATTGCACATGGGGCATATGTTGAATATTACAATTCAAGATGTATTAATACGTCGCGCACGTTTAAGAGGACTAAACGCATGTTGGGTCCCTGGGACGGATCACGCATCTATTGCAACTGAAGCCAAAGTCGTCGCTAAATTGAGAGAGCAGGGAATCAATAAAAACGACTTAACTAGAGAAGAATTTCTAAAACACGCTTGGGAGTGGAAAGAAGAGTATGGCGGTGTGATTTTAGATCAGCTAAAAAAACTAGGAGCTTCTTGTGACTGGGATCGTACAAGGTTTACGATGGATCCTGAAATGTCACAACAAGTAATTAAGTTATTTGTTGATTTGTATAACAAAGGATTGATTTATCGCGGTTATCGCATGGTGAACTGGGATCCTGAAGCGAAAACAACCCTATCGGACGAAGAGGTAATCTATGAAGAGCGCCAAGGAAAACTATATCACGTAAAATATCAAATCGAAGGTACTTCGGATTATTTGACTATTGCAACAACTCGTCCTGAAACGATTCTAGGAGATTCAGCAATTTGTATCAATCCCAATGATGAGCGTTACCAACATTTGAAAGGTAAAAAGGCAATTGTACCTATTTGTAACCGCGTGGTTCCTATTATCTTCGACGAGTATGTAGATATGGAATTCGGAACAGGATGTTTGAAAGTAACGCCTGCACACGATGTAAATGATAAAGATTTAGGGGAACGTCACAATTTGGAAATCATCGATATTTTCAATGAGGATGCAACGTTAAATGATTTGGGATTACACTATAAAGGTAAAGATCGCTTTGTGGTTCGCAAGGAAATTGAAGCTGAATTAGCGGCTATCGGTGCTTTAGACAAAGTAGAAAACTACCTGAATAATGTGGGAACTTCTGAGCGTACGAAAGCGGTAATTGAACCTCGTCTATCGGATCAGTGGTTTTTGAAAATGGAAGAGTTGGCAAAACCTGCTTTAGATGCTGTAATGACAACGGAAGATGTAAAATTGTATCCGAGTCGCTACAACAGTACCTACAGAAGTTGGTTGGAAAATATCCGCGATTGGAATATTTCTCGTCAGTTGTGGTGGGGACACCAAATACCAGCTTTCTATTATGGGGATGGAAAAGAAGATTTCGTGGTGGCAGAAACAAAAGAAGCTGCACTGGAATTAGTAAAAGCAAAAACAGGAAAGTCAGAGGTAACGATAGCGGATTTAAAACAAGATGAAGATGCGTTAGACACGTGGTTCTCTTCTTGGTTGTGGCCAATGTCTGTATTCAACGGATTAATCGATCCTGAAAATGAAGAATTTAAATACTACTATCCAACTAATGATCTAGTTACTGGTCCGGATATTATTTTCTTCTGGGTAGCACGTATGATCATGGCTGGTTATGAGTATACTGGAGTTCAGCCTTTTACGAATGTTTACTTTACGGGAATTGTACGTGATAAACAACGTCGTAAGATGTCTAAGTCTTTGGGGAATTCACCAGATGCTTTAGGGTTAATCGATAAATTTGGTGCAGATGGAGTTCGCGTTGGCTTGTTGTTGTCTGCTTCTGCGGGTAATGATATTCTTTTTGACGAAGAGTTATGTGCACAAGGAAAAGCGTTTACCAATAAAGTGTGGAATGCCTTCCGTTTAATCAAAGGATGGGAAGTTTCTGAAACTTTAGAACAACCAGAAACAGCAAAAGTTTCTTTGGCTTGGTATGAAGCGAAGTTGCAACAAACACTAGTGGAAATTGAAGATCATTTCGCTAAATACAGAATTTCAGATGCCTTGATGGCGATCTATAAGTTAGTGTGGGATGATTTTTGTTCTTGGTTCTTAGAAATGATTAAACCAGGATATCAACAACCAATTGATGCTGTTACATACAAAAAAGTAATTGAGCTGTTGGAAGAAAACTTGAAATTGTTACATCCTTTTATGCCTTTCTTGACGGAAGAAATCTGGCAACATATCAATGCGCGTACAGCAGAGCAAGCGTTGGTAATTTCTTCTTGGCCTGAGACAAAAGCTTTTGATGAGAATTTAATTAAAGAGTTTGATTTTACCATGGAGGTGATCGCGGGTATTCGCACCATCCGAAAAGATAAAAATATCTCTTTCAAAGATGCAATCGATCTTAAGATTATCAATAAGGAGCAAGTGTCAACTTATTTTGATAGCGTAATCTCAAAAATGGGGAACGTGGCAAGTATGGAATACGTGACGGAGCAAGTAAGCGGCGCTCTTTCTTACCGAGTAAAATCCAACGAGTATTTTATTCCAATGGAAGGCAACGTTAATATTGAGGAAGAAATTGAGAAATTAGAAGAAGAGTTGAAATACTTAAAAGGTTTCTTGAAATCCGTACAAGGTAAACTATCGAACGAAAAGTTCGTAAGTGGTGCGCCTGAACAAGTCGTAGCTAGTGAGAAGAAAAAAGAAGCAGATGCTTTGGCTAAGATCGCTACAATTGAACAAAGTTTAGCTGGTTTAAAAGAATAAACTCGCAATTTTATAGTAAAGGTCTTTGGTTCGCGTATACGAATCAAAGACCTTTTTTTTTATCTTCGCTCTCATGAAGTACAATATACACACCCACTATCTGCACAAGGAAGCTGATACGTTAGCGCTTGTTAACCAAGATTTGTCTAAGGTAGATTGGTCTATTCCTTATTTTTCGTTGGGTATTCATCCGTGGTATATTAAAGAAGAGTTACTTGAGGAACAACTAGACTTTATCGAAACTCATCTTCAACAAGCGAATTGTTTGGCATTAGGAGAGTGTGGGCTTGATAAGAAAATAGCTGTTCCGTTCGCTTTACAAAAAGAAGTATTGGTTCGTCAATTACTTCTTGCAGAAAAAAATAAAAAAGCTGTAATTTTGCACGTCGTTTCTGCTTATCAGGAAATTATTGCGCTGAAGAAGCAATTGAACTTAACCGTTCCTTTACTTGTTCACGGGTTTAATAAACATCAACAGGTTGCAGAAAGTTTGTGGAAAAATGGATTTCATTTGTCTTTTGGTCGTGCTTTGTTGCACAGTAAACGTTTACAAGATACGTTAGCTTCAGTACCAGAGCAATACATTTTTTTGGAAACCGATGATGATCAAACCCTTTCAATTGGAGTAATCTATGCTAAGGCAGCAGAATGTCACCCCAATATTGAGCAAATTGTAGCGTCTAATTTTAAACGCATATTTAAGATAGAATACTAATTTAGAGCCTGTAAGGTGATTAATAACGAGAAATAGAATGGCTATTTGGCAAGAAAGAGCAGCCTTGCTTTTTAAAGAAGAAGGACTAGAAAAATTGAAAAACGCTAATGTATTAGTTGTAGGATTAGGTGGAGTTGGATCCTTTGCCGCTGAATTTTTGGCGCGTGCAGGTGTGGGAACCATGACAATCGTAGATGGGGATACAGTAGATATTACAAACATAAATAGACAATTGCCCGCTCTACATTCAACAATAGATAGGGCGAAAGTACACGTGGTTGGTGATCGTCTAATGGATATTAATCCGGAATTAAAGCTAACGCGTATGCAAGAGTTTTTATCTCCTGAACGCACGCATGAAGTAGTGACGGAAGAGTATGACTATGTGTTGGACTGTATTGATAGTATTACACCTAAAATTAATTTGATTTTAGCGGCTAAGCGCAAACGTATAAAAGTAATTAGCGCGATGGGAGCAGGTGGAAAGATGCAGGCTTCTAAAATCGTTGTCAAAGATATTAGTAAAACAGATGTATGTCCGTTGGCGAAACAAATTAGAAAACGCTTGAAAAAAGAAGGAATCTCTTCTGGTGTAAAAGCCATCTTTTCAACAGAAAAACCAGATGAAAGTAGCTTGAAAATGACAGATGGATCTAATTTTAAAAAGTCGTTTTTCGGAACGAACAGCTGGATGCCAGCCTTGTTTGGCTTGCACGCTGCAGAAAATGTGATACGCTATTTGTTGTCGAAATAAAAGAAATAAAAAAGGAGTAGGTCAATCCCCAACTCCTTTTTTATTTGTCTCGACCCTTAAGAAGGGAGGATTTCAAACGCTAATAAAAGCTGTAAAACCACAATTAAGATGGATAAGATCCATAGGAATCCATAAATCGTATAGTGAAGAAAGGATGTCTTTTCACCTGCTCTTTTCTTTGCTCTTTGTAACATCAACATGGGAATAATTAAAGCTAATACCACTAAGGAAATAGAAGCATATCCCAATGCAATAACAAATCCATCAGGGTAGAATAAAGCAAAGAGGATAGGCGGTAAGAAAGTCAAAACGAATGCACTGATGTTGTGCTTGATTTTAGGGCGATCTTTTGCTAAATCTTTGATGTAATCATTTAAAGCTAAGGCTACACCCCAAAAAGAGGTTAAGATAGCTGCTGCAGCAAAAATAGTAAAGGCTATTTTGATGAATCTCGAATTGTTGATCTCCTTGATAGAGAGAAGTAAACCTTCCAATCCTGCATTGTTTTTTAAAATCTCACTGAATACACTACTCTCAATATTTCCTAGAATCGTAAGTTCCCAGATTAGATACAAAAGTAAAGGGATGATGCTCCCAATAAAAAAGACCCACTTGAGCTGGCGTAAATTTCCATCCAAGTATTTAACTAAACTAGGGATGACCACACTAAAACCGAATGAAGTGAAAATGATGGGTATTGTCGCTAGTACAGGAAGAGGACTTTGTGGTAAATAACTTAAATAGGCCATTTCAATATGAGGCAACAATAGCCCTAATACTAAGCAAAGACAAAGGATTTTAGTAGAGAAAATCACTTTTGTACTGTAATCGACTGCTTTAGTACCAAAAGCAATAATGCCCCCAAAAATAAGGGTAAAGAGGACCGAACTGAGTTGAGGTGCCACTTTAATGTGTAATATTTGCTCGAGATTCGTTCTTAAGATATCTCCTCCACCCGCAATATAGGCACTGACTAAAGCATACATCAATGTCAACATACTCAAGCCGGTAATAAAGGCACCTGGTTTTCCTAAATATTTTAAGGTGAGTGTGTTAAAACCAGCAGAGGTAGGGTTGTATTGATAGACGTTTACTAGGAGAACGGAAGTATAAAACATAGCAAACCAAATACAGAATAAGATCAATGACATAAATAAAAAACCAACATTAGCCGATATAATGGGCATTGCTAACATTCCTGCGCCTATTGTAGTACCTGCTACAATAAGAATACTTCCGATAATTTTTTGCATTTGTTTAAAATTTATTGTTGTTTGAATTTATTTCGTCATAGATCTTGTTTTCGGTAAGAGAGTTTCAATGGTTTTATTCCGCAAGAATCATACCTCTATTCTATTCTTTTTTTCTTTTTTGTCAGAACGAGATCTAAAAAAATAAATATATGTTTTATTTATAGTTTTTGCGATAAAAATCATCAAAATCTAAAAGCAAATGAAATGAAGAGGCTATTTGTTGCATTTTTTCTTGAACTTCAGTGATTATTTCACAGGGCTTCAAATTGATAGTCCAGTAGAAGCAGTTGAATATCAGATAACAGAGAAGGAAAGGTGAACTTGAAATAAGTATAAAAGACAATTAATTCCTTTTTTTGTAGTTGAAGGAATTGAGGAACAATGCTTACCTTTGAGTTTATTAAAAGGGATGGAAAATGAAGAATATTGAAGAAGAGTTAGTAGCCAAAAACATAAAACCCACTGCAATGCGGATTTTAGTGCTTAAATTTTTGAAGCAACAACAAGGTGCTGTGTCTTTGGCGGATATTGAAAATAGCTTTGATCAATCAGATCGCGTGACGATTTATCGCACCGTTAAAACGTTTGAAAGTAAAGGGTTACTCCACAGTATAACAGCAAACAATGTAACGCAATATGCGTTGTGCTCCTCCAAGTGTTCTGCAGATAGTCACAGAGATACTCATGTGCATTTTGTTTGCAATCAATGTAAAAAAACGATCTGCCTTACTCAAGTAGCGATTCCCACGATGGATATTCCAGTCGGATTTCAACTAAGTGAAATTGAAGTGGTAGCCAAAGGAATATGCGAAAACTGTCAAGCTTAGTTGCGTATTGAGGATTGACGAGTGATGTGCTCTACAATGTGTTTAGCGTGAATTCTTGAGTTCTCAATAAACCAAGTATGCGTATTTAATCCGCCACAAACTACACCCGCTAAGTATAGCTTTTCAATATTGGTTTCCATTGTTTCAGGATTGAACGTAGGTAATTGTTCCCTGTCGTTTTGCGTAGTGATCCCCAATCGACGTAAAAAATCAAAATCAGGACGGTATCCCGTTAGGGCAAGGACAAAATCATTGGCAATTTGAATTGATTTTCCTTTTTGTTCTAAGGTAACAGTAGTAGGACTTATATTTGTTAGGTTGCTGTTGAAATACACTTGTATAGCTCCCTCTGCAATGCGATTTTCAATATCGGGTTTCTCCCAATATTTGACATGAGAACTAATCTCTTTGTCTCTTACAACTAACGTAACGTTTGCGCCTTTTCGATAACATTCAAGAGCTGCATCTACGGATGAATTACTTGCTCCAACTACAACGACATTCATGTTAGCGTAATAGTGTGGATCATTGTAGTAGTGTGATACTTTCGGTAGATCTTCTCCTGGGATCTGAAGTAAATTAGGAAAATCGTAAAAACCAGTGGCTACAATGACGTGTTTGGCAGTATAATGACCTTTAGAACTTTCTATAGCAAAATGACCTTGAGGTTGTTTGTTGACTTCAAGTACTTTTTCAAACAAGTGAATTGACAAATTGTGTAGATGTGATACTCGTCTGTAATATTCTAAGGCTTCTTTGCGTCTAGGTTTTGTTTCGGCGCTAATGAATGGAATATGATCAAGTTCTAATAGCTCTGAAGTGGAAAAGAATTGCATATTGATCGGATAATGGTACAGTGAATTTACCAAACAACCTTTTTCGATAATAAGATAGGATAATCCTGCTTTTTTTGCTTCGATCCCACAGGCAATTCCTATAGGCCCTCCTCCGATAATTAATACGTCTAAATGTGTCATTCTCTTCTAAATAAACCCGCAAAGGGGATGTTGGTTAAGCGAAACAAAATTATTGAATTATTTTGGTAAGGGGAAGTAAAAGCACGATAAACCCCAAAGTAAACAGCATAAAAAAAGGAGGATAAACCCTAGGGGTATCCTCCTTGTATAGTATTTAAACTTTATTATTCGTTTACTTTATCAGCAACTAAATGGATTCCAATTTCCATATCTTTACTAATTGCCCAATCAGCAGGGTTAAGAGCAGCTCCAGATTCTTTATCTGTAGTTCCGAATACTAATCCCCATTCTGTACGATCAGCGATGAATGAAGCATCCATAACCGCTTTTCCGTTTTCTACAGTTACTTTAGCAGGGAAAGTAATGTTTACTGTTTTTCCTAAAATTGTCAAGTTACCACTTACAATTTTGTTTGCACCTTCGATTGTACTTGTGTGTTTTGCAGCATCAAAATCTTCAACTTTAGTGATTTTGAAATCAACTGTAGGGTTTTTCTCTACGTCAAAGAAATCAGGACTTTTTAAGTGTCCTCCTAATTTTTCGATGTCCTCATCAGCATCAACAGAAGCACGATCAACTTGGATAGAGTTCATGTCAATAGTATAAGCACCTGCATTTAATCCAGTAGCATCGATTGCAATGTCACCAGTAGATAAAGCTAATGTACCAAAACGAGGGTTTAATCCTCCTTTGTGTCCTACTTTCCAAGTTACATTACTCTCTGTTAAGTTAACAGCGTATTTATCTCCTTGTTCCACTGCTACTTCTTGTTCAGTTGTAGTTGTTGCTTTATCAGCATTCTTATTTCCACATGATGCTAATGAAAGAGCAGCTACTACTGCTACTGATAATAAAATTTTTTTCATGTTATTCGCTATTTTGTTTCTCCAAATGTACAATACAAAAATGAATATACAATAGCTTATTAAAATACTGAATGTTAAAATGTTATAAATACAGTTTTTTTTGAACTAAGGGCGCATATTTTGTTGTTTTTTCTATTTAAATAGATGTCTTTTGGGAGAAAAAAACGAGTAGCGTAAAATTTATCTTAAAATAAACACTTGCTTTTACGATGAAAAAAGAGTGCCGTTCAAACAAAAAAAGAGGATAACACAGCCGTCATCCTCTATGAGTAGGGGAATAAAAAGAGAATTAGATTTCTTTGAAGGTCGAAATAATATTCATCAATTCGTCACCTTGATAGTCTTTGTTTTGTCCTATAGTCCAACCGATGATCTCATAGTTGCCTTTTTTTCCTTCGATTACAGTTTGAATCATAAACATGAAGTTGCCTTCTTGTGACATGGATATTTTATAAATTTTCCCTGCTAGTCCATTAATTCTGACGTCGTCTTCTTTTGTGATTTCATAATCGGGTCTATTGGCATACGTTGCCAATGCTTTTTGTGTAAAAGCAGCAAAAGATTCATCTGCTGTTTTAGGAGATTCTTTAGCGATGATGTAAACTTGTTTAAAGGTATTTCCATACTGAATAGCCGCATCGGGATACAGATCCGTCATTACCGCTAAAGTAGCTGGTATTTCCATAGAGAACTGATCGTTCACACTTACCGTTTGAGGAGGAGCTACTTTTTGATTACAGCTAGCCATTCCCAAGGTTACACAAAGAATAAAGAGTAATTTTTTCATTTGAAAATAGATTTTAAATAAAGAATATTTAAAGTTAAGGCAAAATGTGTAGAGTTTCGAAAATTGCAGCTAAAAAATTTTCCATGCTGCTGTTGCATGGGAAATACAATCATCAAATAAAAAACAAGCTTCAAGTCAAAAATGTGTTTTTTGAATTGAATAGATTGTTGTAAATTAGGAGGAATAAATCAAAAAAATAAAGTTATGGCAAAAAAAGTATTAATGTTAGCAGGAGATTTTGTTGAAGATTACGAAGTAATGGTTCCTTATCAAGCTTTGCTTTCGGTAGGTGTAGCAGTAGATGTGGTTTGTCCGGGAAAGAAAAAAAATGACATCATTGCAACAGCGATTCACGATTTTGTAGGCTTTCAGACCTATGCCGAAAGCAGAGGACACAATTTTGTGATCAACAAAAGTTTTGATGAAGTTAAAGTAGAAGATTACGCAGGGCTTTATGTATGTGGAGGTCGTGCGCCAGAATATATTCGCTTGAACAAAAGAGTGATTGAAATTGTACAGTACTTTTTTGAGAAAAATCTGCCTATTGCAGCAATCTGTCATGGTATTCAAGTTTTGACTCCCGCCCAAGTTTTAAAAGGAAGAACTCTTACTGCTTATCCTGCAGTAGGACCGGATATTACGGTAGCAGGGGGAATTTACAAAGAAATCGATGCAGATAAGGCAATTACTGATGGCAATTTAACGACTTCGCCTGCTTGGCCAGGACATCCTGCTATTCTCCGTGAATTCTATAAATTATTGGGAATAAAAATTGGATAAGTAGGTTGTTGCTACAGGAGAGTTTGCGTTGCTAAAAGAAGTACACTTGTAAAACATTTCTTATTTTAGCAGCGCAAATTTTTTATATATGATTTCAGAACAACAATTTCAAGCCGAATTAAATCAAATTATTGTCAATGCCATTCGCGAAGATGTAGGTGATGGTGACCATAGTTCTTTAGCGTGTATTCCTGATACGGCCAAGGGCAAAGCACAGGTGTTAGTCAAAGAACAAGGGATAATAGCAGGAGTAGAATTTGCTACTATGATTTTGAATTATGTTGATCCAACATTAGAGGTTGAGGTGTTTATTCAAGATGGAGAAGCTGTTCGCGTGGGTGATGTTGTTCTGAGTGTGGCTGGATCTTCTCAATCGATCTTGAGTGCGGAGCGCTTTATGTTAAATGCAATGCAACGCATGAGTGCTATTGCAACAAAAACACGCGTATTTGTTGATTTATTAGAAGGAACAGGTACTAAAATCTTAGACACGCGAAAAACGACACCTGGCATACGTGCCATTGAAAAATGGGCGGTGAAAATTGCAGGTGGAGAAAATCATCGTTTTGCTTTGTATGATATGATTATGTTGAAAGATAACCACATCGATTTTGCAGGGGGAATTAAAGAGGCTATTGAAAAAACAAATGCCTATTTAAAAGAGAACAACAAGGATTTGAAAATTATTGTTGAGGCGCGTGATTTAAATGAAGTACAACAAATTTTAGCTTGTGCGAATGTACATCGTATTCTCTTGGATAATTTCGACTTTGAAGCCACTAAACAAGCTGTGGCTTTAATTGGAGATCAATGCCAAACGGAATCATCGGGCAATATAGATGAAACAACGGTGAGAACGTATGCTCTTTGTGGGGTAGATTATGTTTCTTCCGGTGCATTAACCCATTCCGTTTACAATATGGATTTAAGTTTAAAAGCTGTTGTATAGCAGCGCTAAAAAAAGTGCATGTCAGAAGTAGAAAATAAGCTGGATCGAATACCGATCATCAATAAAATTGTCAGAGGATTAAAACGAGTGAAGTTTTCTTTTCTTGAGGGATATTCTTTATATGATTTGATTGAATTGTATTTGGTAGGGATCATTAAAGGCGCCTTTTCCTATCGCGCCGGATCGATCGCCTTCAGTTTCTTTATGGCACTGTTTCCCTTTGCACTGTTTATTTTAAACTTAATCCCCTATATTCCGATTGATAACTTTCAAGCGGATTTTTTGCAGTTTATTGAAAATTCTGTTCCACCCAATACCTATGAAGCAATTCAGTCTATTATTCTCGATATTATGAATAATAGTTATAAATCGCTCTTGTCATCGGGGTTTTTACTCTCCATCTTCTTAATGACTAATGGGGTGTTTGCTATTATTGGCGGATTTGAATCGTCGTATCACATTACTATTTCGCGCAATATCATTCGACAATACCTCGTGGCATTAGCCTTATCGGTTATCTTGTCTTTTGTCTTGATTTTTTCGGTTGCCTTTTACGTAATTTTGGAGGTCTTGATTCACCGCTTGTCTATCGATGCAAATTGGTTGGTGTGGTCGCGTAATATCTACTTGTTATTGGTCGTGTTGCTCACCACCTCTATCCTGTATAAATTTGGAGCTAAAGAAACAAAAGGAGTTTCCTTTATTTCTATTGGATCGGTCTTTACTACTATTTTATACGTGTTGACCTCGTATGGCTTCGGAGTTTATGTGTTGCGATTTGCTCGTTATAACGAATTATACGGGTCAATCGGAACGTTGTTGGTGGTTATGTTTTACTTGTGGATTAACTGTATGATTCTATTGCTAGGATTTGAGTTAAATTTAGCTATACGTAAGATTAAGTTAAAAAAATAAGTATATTTGAGTGTATAACTTAATTTAAAACGAAAAAATATTATGAGAAATTCAATGCTTATATTCTTGTTTTTGTGGGGTAGTTTGATGACGATAAATGCTCAATCTATTGTTGGTAAATGGAAAACGTTTGACGATCAAACGGGAGATGCAAAATCGATCGTAGAGATTTCAGAAAAAGGAGGGAAATACCACGGGAAAGTAATCGAGATTTTAAATCCAGCTAAAAAGGATTCTAAATGTGAAAAATGTCCGGGAGATGATAAGGGAAAGCCAATTGAAGGGTTAACTATTATTAAAAATCTGACGAAAAAAGGAGAAGAATATTCGGGAGGAACAATTATCGATCCTCAATCGGGTAAAGAATATAAGTGTTCCATTAAAACCAATGGAAAAACGAAATTAGAAGTACGAGGGTATGTCGGAATTTCTTTAATTGGAAGAACGCAAACGTGGACAAAAATGTAAATAAAAGGCTATCTAATTTGGATAGCCTTTTTTTTGAACCTCTGAGTCAACGCACTTTGAAGGGGTGTTTTGTTAATTGTTTAGGTCTGGTCTCGAAGAGTTTGTACCTTTAGTAAGGTTGTTTCATTTTAAAAAAATAAACAAGATGAAAAGAGTACTACTTTCGCTGTTTTTTTATTGTAGGGTATGTTAAGCCTACATGCGCAACCTCAATATTCAATTGTGGGTAAATGGAAAACAAGGGATGAGCAAACAGGGAATGCCTTAGCGGTTATTGAGATTAAAGAAGACAGGGGGAAATACGCAGAAAAGATCATTGAAGTTTTTGCGGTTGATAAAAAGGATACTACATGTGAAAATTGCAAGGGAGAGGATTGGATGAAAACCTATAAAGGACTTACGGTCATGAAGAATTTAGTGAAAGAAAAGGACAATAACTATTCCGGAGGGATAATTTTTGATCCAGAAACTGGAACAGAATATAAATGTTCGTTAAAATTGGTAGGTTATAGCAAGTTAGATGGGAGTGGTGTTTCGAGTGTCTTATTTTTTAAACGATCACAAACCTGGGCGAAATAACCCTAAATAGAGAAGGCTATCTCCAAAAAGCTGACTTTTTTCTATTTGAACGAATGGGAAAGGAAAACTTTTTCTAGTGTAATTTAGGCTAAAATTCTCGAAGAGGTAGAAGTATATCGTATAGAGACTATGAAAATATGGTATAAAACCCGTATTTTTGAAATTCAGAAAATCAAAGGCTACTTGCTAGCTACTTATAAATTTTAAATCAAATGAATAGAATATTGGTGTGTTTTTTACTGTTAATAGGAACGACGAGTTGTATGACGTCAAAATCAACGCATCAACCGTATTGGTATGACAATGGACCGGATTTTGTTGTAGAAGGCATGTATCGTATTGTAGATGAAGAAGGGAAAATGGGTTTTGCCAATGTCAAAGGACAAGTGGTGATCAAACCCCAATTTGCTTTTGTATTTCCTTTCAAAAATGGTGTAGCAAAGGCTACCTTTGAAGGAAGAAGTAGAGAAGTCGCTGAATCCCGTGGAGAATATCACTATTGGGATAGCCCTTCGTGGTTTTATATTGATCAAAAAGGAAATATCGTTTCAGCTAAAACTAATAATTAATTCCTTTTTCTATTCATTGTGTAGGAAGGTTTCCACCTTCGTATTGATTAACAAGTCCAAGCATGCAATATTTTGTTGAGGTCATTGTACCTTTAGCTTTAGATCCTACGTTTACGTATCGAATCAACGATGTTGAATTTGATTTTATTCAAGTTGGAATGCGGGTAGCAGTGCCTTTTGGACGAAATAAAGTATACACTGCTTTAGTTGTTGAGAAACACCATCGACAACCTGCATTATACGAAGCAAAAGATATTCACGAAATTATAGATATTGAACCTGTAGTCACACCAGATCAGATTAAGTTTTGGCAGTGGTTAGCAGAGTATTATATGTGTACACTTGGAGAGGTGTACAAAGGAGCAATGCCCTCGCGTTTACTTTTAGAAAGTGAGACAATTATCCAGTGGAACGACAAAGTGGATTTAAAACCTGCGGATTTGGATGATGCTGAATACCTGCTGTATGAGGCCATGCAAATTCAATCTATTTTAAAATTGGATGAAATTATTGCCATTCTCAACCGCAAACAAGTTTTTCCAGTAATTAATAGTCTATTGAGTAAAGGAGCTATTTTGTTGCAGGAAGAAATGGTTGAAAAATACAAGCCCAAGCAAATTCGCTATGTGCGTTTGACAGAAGAATACACCCAAGATGATGGGTTGACGAAACTCATGGAGGTGGTTCACCGTGCAGCGAAGCAACGCGAGTTAATCTTAAAATACTTCCAATTACAAGCGACGAACAAAAATCCAATTCCCGTAAAACAGCTGATTGAAGAAGGAGAGAGTAGTCAAGCTATCGTCAATGCTTTGTTAGAGAAGGGCGTTTTTGAATCGTATTACCTCAATCACGATCGCGTTGTTTTTGATGATGCCACCTCAGATACGATTCAATTGACGGATGATCAAAGCAAGGCGCTTTGGGAGATCGAACAACAATTTAAGGAAAGAGAAGTCGTCTTGTTGCATGGGGTTACGGCATCAGGGAAGACGGAAGTCTATATAAAACTCATTGAGAAATTCCTAGCTTTAGAAGGGCAAGTGTTGTTTTTATTGCCTGAAGTTGGAATCAGCACCCAATTGGTTCAACGTTTAACTGCTTATTTCGGCAATCAAGTAGCGGTGTATCACTCGCGCTACTCACACAATGAACGTTTGGAGGTGTGGAATCAAGTTTTACTGCAATCTGAAAAAGCAAAAGTAATAATCGGAACGCGTTTGTCTGTATTCTTGCCGTTTCAAGATTTGCGTTTAGTGGTGATAGACGAAGAACACGATGCTAATTATAAGCAACACGATCCAGCTCCTCGTTATCACGGGCGTGATGCTGCTGTGGTATTGGCGATGCAACACAAAGCGAAGGTGTTAATGGGGTCGGCAACACCAAGTTTGGAGAGCTACTACAATGCTGCTCAGAAAAAATACGGTTTGGTAGAGCTAACGAAACGCTATACCAATGTAGTATTACCAGAAATTCTCTTGGTAGATATTAAAGATAAATACAAGCGTAAACAAATGACTGGGCATTTCTCTGATCAATTGATTGATGAGATTAATCAGGCTTTGTCCTTAGAAGAACAAGTGATTCTCTTTCAGAATAGAAGAGGATTTTCACCAGTGGTGGAATGTATGACTTGTGGTGCGGTTCCGGAATGTCCGCATTGTGATGTGAGTTTAACCTATCACAAGTACAGAAATGAATTGCGTTGTCATTACTGTGGGTATACTTTGCCGATGCCCAAACAATGTGTGCGTTGTCATAGCGTTGATTTGAATACCAAGGGCTTTGGAACAGAACAAGTAGAGGAAGAGTTGAACGAACTATTTCCCAATAAGCGAATTGCCCGTATGGATCAAGATACCACTAGGGGAAAATATGCCTATGAGAAACTCATCGAAGCCTTTGAAAGCAAGCAAATTGATATTTTGGTAGGAACGCAGATGCTAGCCAAAGGGTTTGATTTTGACAATGTAAACTTAGTGGGGATTATGAACGCCGATAATAGTTTGTATCATCCCGATTTTAGAGCTCACGAACGCGCTTTTCAAATGATGACGCAAATTGCAGGGCGTTCGGGTCGATTTGATAAAAAGGGAAAGGTGGTTATTCAAACGTTTAACCCCTATCACAATATCATTCAACAAGTAACCAATTACGACTATAAATCCATGTACAAAGAGCAGATGTATGAACGTCATAACTTTCAGTATCCGCCTTTCTACCGCTTGATTCGCTTAACCTTAAAGCACCGCGATTTTGAAAAATTAAGAGAGGCTTCTTTTTGGTTGTACAACAACCTCAAAGGGCAATTGGGTATTCCCGTTTTGGGACCAGAAGAACCCGCAATTAATCGCATTCGAAATCAGTATATTCGCGTGATCTTAATCAAGATCCCACAACAAGTGATGCTCAACCAAACCAAAGGACAAGTGAGACGCATCTTAAAGAGTTTTGAAGCTATTGGGGCGTATCGTTCGGTTCACGTGGTGGCTAATGTTGATTTCTATTAAATGATAGAGAAATAGGAGAGGCTGAGCTTCTCTTTTTTTTGGATCAATCGGGAAAATAAAACCAAAGCTGAGTGGAACTTAGCTAGAAAAAAGAACGAAGTAAGGAAATCCTTTGGATGCAGATCGAGTTTTCTTTACGACCTCCTTGTGAAAAGGTTGTTTTTTCTACAGCTATATCAATTAATAGGAAGGTAATGATCTTAAAAGTAAAGAAACTGCTGCTTATAGTTGGCAGTTAAATCGTACTTTTGCTTCAAGTAAAAAAGAAGTAAAATGAGTCAACCGAAAATTGTAGTGTCCCAAGAAGCGGCACAAAGTCCAGATAATTACGATATCATCTATTCAAACATTACCTTTATTAATCTAATCCGCGAAGAAGTAGAGGAAGAAGATCCAGAAGAAGATCGCGTGGACGAGATGATTCCACATGATGCATTCTTGAGCTATTATGTCGATTATTATTTATCTCAATATGAAAACGGAAATTTTTCTCAGTTTGTGTACAATACAGGTGCTGATTTAGAATTGATTGATTGGATTATTGAAGGCTTGGAAAAAATGGGAGCTGTAGCACATTTGGCTTTATTGAAAAAAAGGTTAGAGGTGCTAGAAAATATGGATGAGGTGATTTTAGAAGCTTTTATTGAGAGTGATTATTTTGGAACCAATCCAACTCGTGACCTTTTAAATGACGATACTTTTTTCAATATTGAAGAAGATTTAATTGATTTAAATGCGAATTGGTTGAAGCAACATCCAGAGCTTTTAGTCTTATCAATCGATGGAATGTACGATTACGCAGAACAATTATTGGGTAAAAAAGTAGAGCGAGAATAAAGGAGGAAGATTGTACTTTGTGCGGTTTACCTCACCGAGTTTCTATTTGTTTTGGTGTTCGATGAATATATCTCACCTAGTTGATATTTTGTTTTGGTGTTCGATGAATATATCTCACCTAGTTGATATTTTGTTTTGGTGTTCGATGAATCTACGCTACGCTCCGATTTGCACTACGTTTCGATTTTCGCTAGGCTACGATTTGTGCTTTGCAGAGAATTTACGACTTCACAAAGAACAAAGAACAAAGAACAAAGAACAAAGAACAAAGAACAAAGAACAAAGAACAAAGAACAAAGAACAAAGAGCAAAGAGCAAAGAGCAAAGAGCAAAGAACAAAGAAATGTCAGTAATATGTCGCCCTAATGACAGAAGGAAAATGGTTGTGATTCACTAGGTTTGTTCAAAATAATTTAAGGAAATTAAAGATGAATAACATTGGAGAAAGAATAAGAGAATTACGAGTAGTTAAAGGATATTCTCAAGAAGAATTAGCGGATCGATCTGGGTTGTCTGTTCGTACGATTCAGCGCATTGAAAAGGGAGAAACGGTACCTCGTGGAAATAGCTTGCAACAATTAAGTGAGGTATTACAGATAAGCGTAGAAGAGTTGTTTGATGAGCGAAAACAGATGTCGTCAACTTCGGGGATGTCTATTAGAACGATTTATTTTCTTGTGCTTTTGGGACTTGTTGTTCCTTTGGGTAATATCATTGCTCCGTTGATAGGATGGAGTATACATCGAAAAGGGAGTGATAGTTTCGATCGAGAAGGAAAGAATATCGTCTTAACCCAAGTAGTTTACACCCTATGTGTGTCTAGTCTCATGGTATATGCTGTTTTTAATACATTGGGGAATCACGAAGATTATATGTTTGAGTGGTTCATAGGTTTCGGCTTTATCTTGGTGATTTGCAATTATGGATTAGCTTTGTATAGTGGACTTAAATCGGAGGGAGAGAGAAAAATGCATATCCCTTTTTATAAAGTTAACAGTGATTACTGATTTGTTATCGGTAGATTTTCAATACGATCTCACCATTTCACTAAACAGCAAACAATAACACAAATAAATAAAAAATAAAAAAACTTTGGTTGATGTTGTATAAAGTACTATTTTTGCACTCAATTTTATAACAAAATAAATTTTTATTTTATGAATCAATACGAAACTGTTTTCATCTTGAATCCCGTTTTATCTGAAACTCAGGTAAAGGAAACAGTACAGAAATTCGAAGAATTTCTTACATCAAGAGGAGCTGAAATGGTAGCTAAAGAGGATTGGGGCTTAAAAAAATTAGCTTACGAAATCCAACACAAGAAAAGTGGTTTTTATCACTTGTTTGAGTACAAAGTTGCTGGAGATGTAATCATCAACCTTGAAACAGAATTCAGACGTGACGAAAGAGTTATGCGTTTCTTAACTGTTGCTTTAGATAAACACGCTATATCTTGGGCTGAGAGAAGAAGAGAAAAATTAAAATCTAAAAAAGCTTAATTATTATGTCAACTATTGAGCAATCTGCAAAAGGAAAAAAAGACGGAGATATCAGATATCTAACGCCTTTAAACATAGAAACAAACAAAACTAAAAAGTATTGTCGTTTCAAAAAATCAGGAATCAAATACATCGATTATAAAGATGCTGATTTCTTATTAAAATTCGTTAACGAGCAAGGTAAAATTTTACCTCGTCGTTTAACTGGAACTTCTTTGAAATACCAAAGAAAAGTTTCTGTAGCGGTAAAAAGAGCTCGTCACTTAGCTTTAATGCCATACGTAGCGGATTTATTAAAATAATATAAAAAAAACAAGTTGTTGGTTTTCAACTTAGAAACCTAACTTCTTATTAAAAGGACATCAACATGGAAATTATCTTAAAACAAGACGTTCAAAAATTAGGATTTAAAGATGACGTAGTAACTGTAAAACCAGGATACGGACGTAACTACTTAATTCCTCAAGGACTTGCAGTTTTAGCTACACCTTCTGCAAAGAAAGTATTAGCTGAAAACTTAAAGCAAAGAGCGCACAAAGAAGCTAAATTAATCGCTGATGCTAAAGTTATTGCTGAAGCATTAAAAGCAATTGAAATCAAAATCGCTGTTAAAGCAGGTGGAGATAAATTGTTTGGTTCAGTAACGAACCAAGATTTAGCTGAAGTATTTGCTAAAAACGGTCAAGAAATTGATAGAAAATTCATCGCTTCAGGTGTTATCAAACGTTTAGGTAAATACAATGCAACAGTACGTTTACACCGTGACGTAATTGTTGAAGTTGATTACGAAGTAATCGCTGAACAAGAGTAATTCACTTGAACTGATCTCAGTTCAATGTAAATATAACTTATATAAAAAGCCTTCCTTTTCAGGGAGGCTTTTTTGTATTTTTGTTCCTTTGCTTTTTTGAAGAACAATTCGATTAAAGCCGTATTTTTATTTATAACCGATAACCCATAACCGATAACCGATAACCGATAACCGATAACCGATAACCGATAACCCATAACCAAAATGGATATAAAAAAAAGATTTGATCGCATCATTAGTATATTTATTCATTTACAGTCCAAGCCAATTGTAACGGCTCAAGAATTGGCAGATCGATTTGAGGTGAGTTTGCGTACCATTTATCGGGATATTCGTTCCTTAGAGCAGGCAGGTGTGCCGTTGTATAGTGAGCCAGGCGTTGGTTATGCTATTGTTGACGGCTATAAGATTCCACCAACGTTATTTACCCGAGAAGAGGCTTTGAGTTTTGTGGCTGCGGAGAAAATTATGCAGGTCTATGTCGATCAAGAACTCAGTGATCACTTTACTTCCGCTTTGTTTAAGATGAAAGCGGTATTGCGTTCTTCTCAAAAAGCAGAAGTGTCGGGGATTTCTCCTGCGGTGGTTATGCGTTCTGATAAAACGGTTTTTAATAAGAAAGTACCGTCTGCTTTGTCTACTTTGTTCAAGAGTATATCGCTCAAACAACAAGTGCGGATCGCTTATATGGGCGGAGCAGAAACAGAAGCTACCCTTCGCGTAGTAGAACCTGTGGGAGTATTTCACGAAAATAGTTTTTGGTATTTTATGGCGTATTGTCATTTGCGTCAATCCTATCGCCAATTCCGATCCGATCGCATTCAATGGATCGAATTGCTCGAAGAATCATTTACTTTAGTTCATGGAGAATTAGAACTGTATTTACCTAGTCGCAATGTTGAGCGCAATGTAGAAGTGCGAATTTTGGTATCCAGACAAATGGCGACTTATCTGGTGTGGGAACGTAAATATTATGGATTTGTGGAAGAAATAGATCGAGGAGATCAAGTGGAAATGCACTTTAAAATGAAAGATTTAAACAATGGGTTTCCCCGTTGGTTCTTGATGTTTGCGGATCATGCGGAGGTTATGAAACCTGTCGAATTGCAAGAAAAAGTAGTGCAATTGTTAGAACAAAGTTTGCAGAAACACAAAAAATAAAGTCCTTTCACCGCAGTGAAAAGGACTTTGTTTTTTAGAACGTTTCCCAGAAATGCGGAGGCTCAATCCCCAGTGCACGTAGATATACATAAGCTTGTCCACGATGGTGTATTTCATTGTCGATGAAATAGAATACGTGTTGTTGAATCTTTAAATCATATTCTCCGAATAGGACAAAGTTATTTTGAAACTGCGCTTCCGTAAGAAGTGAAAATAAAGTGTTTATCTGGACAGTGTCTTCATCCCATTGGTTTAAAAGTTCGGCTTTAGAACCGAAGGTTGGTTTCTCGTCAAATTTGGTTATTTGATTAGATGTGATAGATGCCAAAGAGGGAACCGCAATAGCGATTAGTTCGGCACACATATGTGCGAAAGGACGCATTCCTCCGATGGTGAAATTAAATAAATCACGTTCAGGAAAAGCCTCGATTACGCGTCTCGTTAAGTTTCTTTGCCCTTGCCAGTACTGTAAAAGCTGCTCTTTTGTAATAATAACGGTGTTCATTTGTAGTATATTTTTATTTGTTATACTGCAAATGTAGGATTGGGTATTGACAACGGTTTGTCAGGAAGTTTGTTCCGTGAAATTATTTTTTGGGCTTAACGTTTCAAAGCAAAAAAATACGTTTTATAATTAGTATTTTTGTCTTTCAAAGAAATTATTATGAAGTATTCTCGTCTGACGAAAGAACAATTTGAGGAGTTACATCCGGAATTTGTAAAATTTTTAGCTGCACAGCAAATCGATAAAAATGAATGGGATAAGTTAAAAGAAGAAAAGCCAGAAGTTGCTGAACAAGAATTAGATGTGTTTTCAGACTTGATCTGGGAAGGTGTATTGACTAAAGCTCAATATTTAGAGCATTATTCAAAAAATCATATTTTCTTATTTGGGTTTGATGAGCAATACATCAATACCATTGTGATTAAAACACTCCAACAAGATATTGATTTCTTGACGCAAGAAGGGCTGCAATGGTTGTCTGAAGCTGTTTTTACCGCTGAGGTGGAAGTGAAACACGGAGGAAAGAACTTTGGTTCTGATCGCAATGCAGAGCTTTTTGACATTATTCGCCAAGGCGCAATTTTGAGTGATGGTGTGTTGTATATGCAATTTAAAGAGATGTTGAAACTGTAACTTAGGCTATATGGAAGTGAAAAGCAAAATTGAAGCCCTTAGAAAAGAATTAAACGAGCATAATTATAACTATTATGTATTAGATAATGCGACGATTTCTGATTTTGAATTTGATCAAAAATTAAAGGAATTAGAGGCTTTAGAAAAAAAACACCCTGAGTTTTTTGATGCGGATTCGCCTACACAACGCGTAGGAGGAACGATTACTAAAAACTTTGAGACTATTGTACATCGAAACAGGATGTATTCCTTGGATAATTCCTATTCACAAGAAGATTTATTAGATTGGGAAAAGCGCATTCAAAAAGTTTTGGGGGATGTTCCGATGGAGTATACCTGCGAATTAAAATACGATGGAGCCTCGATAAGCATCACGTATGAAGACGGGGTTTTGGTACGCGCGGTAACGCGTGGAGATGGTATGCAAGGGGATGATGTAACGAATAACATTAAAACAATAAAATCGGTTCCCATTCGCTTAAAAGGAACGGACTATCCCAAGAGTTTTGATATTCGCGGAGAGATCGTTTTGCCTTTTGCTGGATTTGAACGCATGAACGAAGAGCTCATTGAGATTGGAGAGCAACCGTATGCAAATCCGAGAAATACGGCTTCTGGAAGTTTGAAATTACAAGATAGTGCAGAAGTGGCTAAACGTCCATTAGAGTGTTTGTTGTACAATTTAACGGGGTCAGACTTAGGTTTTGAAACCCAATACGAAGGATTGGAAAAAGCGCGTCAATGGGGGTTTAAAGTGCCTGCGGTTTCTAAGTTAGCTAAAAGCATGGACGAAGTTTTGGCATTTATTGCACATTGGGATGTGCATCGCCATGAATTACCATATGAAACCGATGGAGTTGTCGTGAAGGTGAATTCCCTGCACGATCAAGAGGAACTTGGATTTACAGCCAAGTCTCCTCGTTGGGCGATTGCCTATAAATTTAAAGCAGAG
Source organism: Myroides sp. C6-3 (assembly GCF_050522425.1). NCBI lineage: Bacteria > Pseudomonadati > Bacteroidota > Flavobacteriia > Flavobacteriales > Flavobacteriaceae > Myroides > Myroides sp. C6-3. The sequence continues at coordinate 32,750 of NZ_JBMVQP010000007.1, forward strand.
CAAGGAGAAACCTTGCTGGAGTCGATTGTGTATCAAGTAGGGCGTACAGGGGCCATCACACCAGTGGCGAATTTAGCACCTGTGCAATTAGCAGGCACAACAGTTCGACGTGCCTCTTTACACAATGCAGATCAGATTGCAAAATTAGATATACGCGTAGGGGATTATGTCTATGTGGAAAAAGGAGGAGAGATTATTCCGAAAATTGTAGGAGTGAATACCGCTGTTCGTACCGCTGATTCTCAGCCAACAGTTTATATCACTACCTGCCCAGAATGTAATACTCCCTTGAAGCGAAACAAAGGAGAAGCACAGCACTATTGTCCAAATGTCTATGGATGCCCACCGCAAATTGCAGGTAGAATTCAACATTTTATCTCGCGTAAAGCTATGGATATTGAGGGGTTAGGAGAGGAAACGGTTGTGTTGTTGTACAAAAACGGCTTAATAAAAGATTATGCCGATTTGTATGAATTGAAGAAAGAAGATGTATTGCCTCTAGAGCGCATGGCTGAAAAATCAGCAGATAATTTAATCAAGGGAATTGAGGCATCAAAAAGCATTCCTTTCGAACGTGTTTTATATGCTTTGGGAATTCGCTTTGTTGGAGAAACCGTAGCGAAGAAATTGGCCAATCACTATAAGTCCATCGATGCTTTAGCTGTAGCACCAATGCTTGAAATGATGATGGTGGATGAAATTGGAGAGCGAATTGCGCAAAGCGTGATCGATTTCTTTAGCAAGGAGATCAACAAACAAACCATTGAACGCTTAAAAGCCTATGGTGTGCAAATGGTGTTGGAAGAGAAGGAATCAACCGTTGTATCTGACCTGTTAAAAGGGAAGACAATCGTCGTTTCTGGGGTGTTTACTCAAGTAAGTCGAGAGGAATTGAAACAGATGATTGAAGATCACGGAGGAAAGAATGGAAGCTCGATCAGTTCTAAAACGGATTATGTTGTGGCGGGTGATAAAATGGGACCTTCTAAATTGGAAAAAGCCAATCAATTGGGGATTACCATTTTGACAGAGGATGAATTTTTAGTAATGATTAAATAATTTGTTGTTAAAGTGATTCGTTTATTATTAAGCTTTTTCTAACTTTACTTCTTATCAAAGAATTATGTTTAGTACTTTCAAAAAGAAAACATTAAGAAAAGCGATCAATAAAGCTGTTTTAAAGGGATTGGAGTCGAACTTTGATTTTTCCTTAAAGACGATCGGAATATTGATTGAAAAAAGTGAAGTAGCGAAAGTGGATGAATTAATTCAAGCACTACGTCAAAATTGGGCAGCAGCAAAAGAAATACACGTTTTGGTGTATACGGGATTAACGAAGTCTAAGCAGTTGTTGGATCCTTCTTTTAGTATGAAGGACTTTACCTTGATTGGGGATTTACACAATCAGGCTGCCAAAAAATTTATGGAGCAATCTTTTGACTTGTTGATTAATTTTTACGCTAAAGATATTGTACCTTTACTATGGGTAAGTTCAAAATCGAAAGCGAAGTTTAAGGTTGGACTTGCAACAGTTAGCCCGAGAATCAATCACTTTAGTTTAGATATGCAGGAGCTTCAAGCTACGCAATATGTAAAGCATTTAATGAATTATATAACTATTTTTAAAACGAAATAAACGACTATGCAATCGCTAAAAGGTACAGGAGTAGCTTTGATTACTCCATTTAAAAAAGATAAATCTGTTGATGTTGAAGCGCTACAGCGTTTGGTAGACTACGTAACGCAAGGAGGGGTGGATTATCTTGTCGTTTTAGGAACAACTGGAGAATCAGCTACGCTAAGCACGGAGGAAAAAGAGGTGGTAAAACAGACTGTAATAAAGGCGAATGCGGGTAAGTTACCTTTAGTTTTAGGTGTTGGTGGAAATAATACTGCACAAGTATTGCACGATTTGAATCCGAATAATGTAGCCGGATTTGACGCTATCTTGTCTGTATCTCCATACTACAATAAACCGACTCAAGAAGGAATCTATCAACATTTTAAAGCGATTGCACAACAAAGTAGTTTGCCTATTTTGTTGTATAATGTACCTGGACGTACAGGAAGTAATATGAGTCCCCAAACAGTAATTCGTTTGGCGAATGAATTTTCTAATATTGTTGGAATCAAAGAGGCTGCTGGAGATATCGTTCAAGGAATGGAATTGATCAGACAATCGACACGTAAAGATTTCTTGGTGATTTCAGGAGATGATGCTATTGCTTTGCCTTTAGTGTTCGCGGGAGGAGCGGGGGTTATTTCGGTGATCGGACAAGGTGTGCCTCAACCTTTTTCAACAATGATTCGCTTGGGATTAGAAGGTAAAATTAAGGAAGCTTTTGATTTGCAATATCAAATGATGCCTATTATCGATATGATTTTTGAACAAGGAAATCCTGCGGGAATAAAAGCAGTATTGACAAAAGCGGGTATAATTGACAATGAACTACGATTGCCTTTGGTAGGGGTAGATCAAGATTTAGGACAACGTATAGAAAAAGAATTTTTAAAACTCAAAAAGTAAAATTATGTTATCGAAAAAATTGCAAGATGCTTTAAATGGACAGATTAAAATAGAAGGAGATTCATCTCAAATTTATTTAGCGATGGCAACTTGGGCAGAAGTTCAAGGATTTGAAGGAATTGCTTCTTTTATGTATGATCAATCGGATGAAGAGCGTACACATATGCTTAAATTAGTTAAGTATATCAACCAAAGAGGAGGAGAAGCAACGATTCCAGCAGTAGCAAAACCGGAGTTGGATTACGCTTCATTTAAGACGCTTTTTACACAATTATTTACACATGAAGTGTTTGTGTCAAAAAGTATTAATGAATTAGTACATATAGCTTTAGAAGAACGCGATTATGCTACACATAACTTCTTACAGTGGTATGTGTCTGAGCAAATTGAAGAAGAAGCAACAGCACGTACAATTTTAGACAAAATCAATTTAATTGGAGATGATAAAGGTGGACTTTATTTATTCGACAATGATATGAAGAGCTTTAGAGGAGATGCAGGAGCAACTTCTGCTACGGTATAGTAAGAAAAAATATGGATAAAAAAGATGCCTATGGGCATCTTTTTATCTTTAAATAAGGGAGTATGTATTGCGAGAAAATGAATATTTACAGGCAAAGATCAGCACAGTTTATTGTAACTTTTGTATGTATTATACTTTTGCTTTTTAGTGTTATCACTGGAGACTATTTATTTTTAGGTGCTACTACTGTTTTTGTACTAGGAGTTCATTTGTATGCTCGTTCATTAGATTACACGATCGAACATACAGCCGACGCTTTGGTATTTGGATTGTGTAGAAAACACACCGTCTTATTGGAGGAGATAGAAGAAATGACGATCGAAAACCTAGATTATGTAGGGAAATTCGGAGGATATGGATATCGTAGATTTCGAAGGAAACATGCTTATGTATTTAGTGATTCGGGTGATTTTTTATGTGTAAAAACGGCGAATAAAGACTACTTTCTCTCTATTAAAGATAAAAACTATTGGAAGAATTGGTTGGAAAAACAGAGCGAATGCCTGTGAAGATGAACAAACACTTACTAAAATATCCTGTTAAAATAAAACAAAAAAGAGCTTTTTTTCTTTTTAGTAAAGAAAGGTTTTTGTATAATGCAATTATATAACTAAATTTGCAGTTGCTTTTGAAGTGCATTAACTCGAGCAGCAATTGTTTAATACCGAATAAACGAAATGAAAAAATACGTCGGATTATCTCTTTTAGCGTTAACTTTTGTAGGGTGTTCCCCTTTGCAAAAAGCTATGAAATCAGAAGATTTGGAATTTAAAACGCAAGTTGCAAATCAATATTACGAACAACAAAAGTATAGAAAAGCTATCCGATTATATGAGCAAGTAGAGACTTCGTTTAGAGGTCGACCAGATTATGAGGATATGTATTTTAATTTCGCACAAGCTACTTATGTAACGAAGGAGTATATGACAGCGGCTGAACGTTTTAAATTGTTTGCTGCAACATACCCTAGAAGTGAAAAAAGAGAAGAAGCGTTGTTGAAAGAGATTAAATGTGGGGTAGAGTTATCTCCTGTTTACTCTTTAGATCAAACTATTACCAACACAACAATTGATAAATTACAAAAGTTTATCGATCAATACCCTGGTTCGAACTTTATTTTCGAGGCGAATTCAATCATGAGTTCGATGAACAAAAAGCTAGAGAAAAAGGCTTTTGAAAATGCAAAACAGTTGAATACAATTGGGCCATACACTCGAAATTATGGAGCGGCTATTGTAGCACTAGACAACTTTATCTACGATTACCCTGGTACGGAATTCAAAGAAGAAGCGCTATTCTACAAATTGGATTCTGCATATAAGTTGGCCATGAACAGTGTTCACAGTCGCATGGAAGAGCGTTTAAACAATGCAAAGGGAATGTACGATGCATTGATTCGCTTTAACAGCGAAACAAAATACAAAGAAAAAGCAGATGACATGCTTGAAGATATAAACACAGAATTACAAAATATTTCAAAATAACCTAAGCGTAAAATGGATTTAAAGAAAACAACTGCTCCAGTAAACACAATTACTTACAACAAAAGTAAAATTGAAGAGCCAACTGGTAATATCTATGAAGCTATTACTATTATCGCAAAAAGAGCAAGTCAAATCAACGTTGAAATTAAAAACGAATTGATCGATAAGTTAGAGGAGTTCGCGACTAACAATGACAGCTTAGATGAAGTTTTTGAAAATAAAGAACAGATTGAAGTATCAAAGTTCTATGAAAAACTTCCAAAAGCTCAAGCGTTAGCAGTTGAAGAATGGTTGGAAGGGAAAGTTTCATTCAAAGAAGTTAACCAATAACATATACTACAAAATGTCAGTGCTAAGCGGAAAGAAAATATTACTAGGTGTTACTGGTGGAATTGCCGCTTATAAAACGGCAAATTTAGTACGTTTACTTATTAAAGCAGGTGCTGAGGTCCAAGTGATCATGACACCTGCTTCTCATCAATTTGTCACTCCTTATACGTTATCAACGTTGTCTAAAAAACCTGTTTATACTCAGTTTTTTAACGAAGGCGAAGGAGGTACATGGAATAATCACGTCGAATTAGCGCTTTGGGCAGATCTTATGCTTATTGCACCGGCTACGGCTAATGTTTTAGCTAAAATGGCTCATGGGCTATGTGATAACTTACTTATGGCGGTCTATATGTCTGCGAAATGTCCCGTCTACGTTGCGCCAGCAATGGACTTAGACATGTATATGCACCCCTCAACAGAAAAAAATCTAGCTACGCTATCGTCTTATAATCACGCGATTATTCCTGCTGAAGAAGGTGAGTTAGCAAGTGGATTAATCGGAAAAGGAAGAATGTCCGAACCGGAGACAATCCTCGCTGTGATCGAAACTTCTTTACGTCAATGTTTACCTCTTCAAGGTAAAAAAGTATTAATTACCGCTGGTCCTACATACGAACCCATAGATCCAGTGCGTTTTATAGGTAATCACTCTTCTGGTAAAATGGGATATGATATTGCTAAAGCGGTTGCTAAACAAGGGGGAGAGGTAGTTCTCGTAAGCGGACCAACGAATCAAAAAATAGATGATCCTCTCGTTCAAGTCGTGCCGATTATGTCTGCACTAGAAATGTACGAAGCGTGTCACCGTTATTTTGATCAGGTCGATGTAGTGGTTGCTGCAGCTGCAGTAGCGGATTATCGTCCAAAAGAAATTGCTGCGCAGAAGATTAAAAAGAACGCGGAGGAATTTACGATCACGATGGATAAGAATCCAGACATTTTAGCTTCTTTAGGCGCAATCAAAAAACAACAATACTTGATTGGCTTTGCATTGGAAACGGAAAATGAAGTGGAACACGCCAAACAAAAAATAACCAAAAAAAACCTAGATTTAATCGTTTTAAATTCCCTTAATGATCAAGGGGCAGGTTTTGGAAAACCAACGAATAAAGTTACCTTTATCGATCGTGCATTTACGGTACAGCCGATGGAACTTAAATCAAAAGAAGCCGTTGCACAAGATATTGTCAATAAAATCATTCAACAGTATGAATAAACTTTTGGGACTTTTCGCTTGTTTTTTTCTGTGGATTGGCACGAGCCATGCACAAGAGTTAAACGCCAATGTAAGTGTGAATTTCGCACAGGTGGGAAATGCCCATCAGAATTATTTTCGCACATTAGAAAAGTCGCTTAAAGAATTGTTGAACCAAACGAATTGGACTTCTCAACGCGTGAATCCCAATGAGAAAATTGATTGTACGTTTTTGTTAACGGTGAGTTCTTTTGACAATAACACACATGTTTCAGGTACACTACAGGTGCAATTTGGTCGTCCTACCTATAACACGACGTATATGAGCCCTGTCTTGAATTTTAACGACAAGGATATTGCTTTTAATTATACTGAATTTGAACCACTTCGCTATAGTGCAGGTAGCTATGAATCGAACTTAATCTCTTTGGTGTCTTTTTATGTCAATATGATTTTGGGTATGGATAGTGATACTTTTGCTAAAGAAGGCGGAACTACTTACTATCAAGAAGCATCTTTAATTGCTTCAATGGCGCAACAATCAGGTGCAAAAGGATGGAAACAAGGAGACGGACCTACGTCGCGTTATACTTTGGTTAACGACTTGTCCGCTGGGGCTAGTCGACCTTTTCGCGAAGCTTTATACAACTATCACAGAAAAGGACTTGACCTAATGAGTGAAAGTTTAGAAGAGGGTAGAAATGGCATTTATCTTGCATTAAATGACCTAAAACAGTACAACGCAGTGCGTTCGAATGCTTTCTTAATACGCGTGTTTTTCGATGCGAAAACAGATGAGTTAGTAAATCTTTATTCAGGAGTAGCTGACCAAAACAAGAAACGCGTGGTTGAAAGTTTACAAGCATTATCTCCCTTAAATGCTTCGAAGTGGAATAATTTATAAGTATCTTTCCATTGTAAAATTAAATAAACTCGGATTATGCTTACTTCTTTGAGTATAAAAAATTTCGCTTTAATAGACCATTTAGAAATTGAGTTTTTTAAAGGGTTTTCTATTATTACTGGTGAAACTGGTGCTGGAAAATCAATTGTATTAGGTGCATTAGGTCTTTTACAAGGGAAAAGAGCAGACTTAGGTTCGCTAAAAAATAAGGAGGAAAAATGCGTGATTGAAGGTCAATTTCATGTGGATCCTTATAAACTAGAGGAACTGTACTCTTTTTTAGATATGGATTACGAACCGGTAACCATTATTCGAAGAGAGATTTTACCTTCTGGGAAATCACGGGCTTTTGTCAATGATTCACCAGTCAATCTAACAGATTTACAAGAGTTGAGCGCCGTATTAATTGATATTCACTCCCAACATCAAACGAGTGAGTTGAATGAAGAAACTTATCAAATTAAGGTAATTGACGCTATTGCACAGAATGAAGAAACTTTAGAAGAATATCAAAAGCAATTAAAAATATACAAGGCTTCGCTTAGTGAACTTAAAAAACTGAAAGAGGAAGAAATAGAATTGCTAAAAGAACAGGATTACAATGCCTTTCTTTTAGAAGAACTAGAAACAGTACAGTTGAGTAGCATTGATCAAGCAGAGCTTGAAGGCGAGTTTGAAAAGCTGAATAATGTAGAAGATGTACGTGAGAGCTTTGCTTTAGCGACGCAAATCTTGACTGCGGATCAAATGGGCGTTATTCAAGGACTAAAGGAATTGCGTCAAACCCTACAAAAAACAGCAACTGTTTCTAAGGATTACGAAGAATTATACAATCGTGTGGTAAGTGCTGAAATTGAATTGGCGGACTTAGCTAATGAAATTGAACGAGAAGTAGATCATGTGGTTTCGGATCCAGAGCGTTTAAACGTTTTACATGAACGTTTGCAAATTCTTTATGCGCTACAAAAGAAACACCAAGTGAATACGGTAGAAGAGTTAATTGCTATTGAGACGGGGTTAAATGACAAGGTCTTTAAAGTTGGTGAAGTACAGGAAAAGATTGTCGCAGTAGAAAAGTCGATCGCTGCGCTCATTGTTACGCTCGATGACTTAGCGCATCAACTGTCTCAAGCAAGGCAACAAGCCATTCCCGCTTTGCAAAGTCAGCTCGTTGAGATCTTGACCTTGGTGGGAATGCCTCATGCGTTGTTTCAGTTTGACTTCAAAACAGTAGACCAGTATTTAACGAATGGGAAAGATCAAATGCAATTGCAGTTTTCTGCTAATAAAGGAATGGATTTCGGCTTGCTAAAGAAAGTAGCTTCTGGAGGAGAATTATCGCGTATTATGTTGGCTATTAAGGCAATTTTAGCTCGTTATTCTAATTTACCTACCATTATCTTTGATGAAATTGATACGGGAGTTTCGGGGGAGGTTGCGGATAAGATGGGCGTAATCATGAAGGATATGAGTACGCTTATGCAAGTATTTGCTATTACACATTTACCACAAATTGCAGCTAAGGGACATCAACATTATAAAGTATATAAAGCCTCTGAAGGCGATTCAACAACATCAAAACTCATTCAGTTAGATGAAGCACATCGCGTAGAAGAAATTGCGCAAATGCTATCTGGAAAGGATATAACAGCATCTGCTTTGCAACACGCGAAGGAGTTGCTGAACAGTTAACAGAAGATTATCAATATAGAAAAACCATTCCTTTGTAGGGATGGTTTTTTTGTTTGTTGAGATGATGAGATGATGAGATGATGAGATTTTCATTTTAAAAAATACCTTCTTATTTTAGAAAAATCTACCGATACCTCATAACAGATCACTGATAACAAAAAAAAAGCGACAAAAACGGAAACGTTTTTGTCGCTTTTTTTATTTTTTAGGCTGTTCAAAAATAGTGTGTACAGCGATTTGTTTTTCGATTACCCTAAAGTAGCCCAATGCTTCTTTTTCGGGTGTAGTGCGGTTTTTTACATTTCCAATAATACGACCACTAGGTACTTGAAAAGGTCCTCCTCCATTGTTGATTGCATCGAAGAAAGTCATAGCGAAATCGTAGTAATTTCTGGAAATCTGAGCGAGTTCAATTGCTACTTTTTCTCCTGCTACTGCATCTTCGTCAACAATATAAAGTGACTCCATTCGGTTGCCTATTGCGTATTCATTGTTTAATACACGGGGCTGAGGTCCCTTTTTATCGTATTTATAGTATAGATAATAGTAATTCAAATTTTGATTGACCTGTGGGGTGTCTTGAAAATACACGCGCAATACATAATAATCTTTGTCGAAATACTTTTCTCTTTTTTGTGTGATTTCGTCTATGTTTGGACTTGCATGAAACGTTTCAGTTGCTTCATAGATATCGTTGTCATATTCAATTTGAAGTTTAAAGGTATCCCCATCTGTTGGTTTATTAATTTCAGTTGAATAATAAAGTCCAGTTTGAGCGAGTTCGCGCAATAGGAATTGATTTCCTTGTTGGTCACTAATACGAACAATAGCATTATTAACAGGAGGGATTTCTAGATTAAAATAATCTGTAGTCAAACTCAGTTTCACCGATACGGTGTCTGTATCTCTCATTTTGTTAAAATCTAAATTTCCTTCTACAACCAATCGAGGTTCTGCTGTTGGTAAATCGATATCGATTACTTTCGTACATGAAGTGAAGGATACCGTTAGAAGAATAAAAATATAGGGTAACACTCTCATTTGCTTAAAATTTAAAATTGTAGGTAATACTTGGTACTAAACCGAAGATTGACATCTTTTCAGCTTCATTTTTTCCACGGATGTCTTCGTTTTCTCTAAAGGAGATTGAAGCAGCATTGTATCGGCTGTATAAGTTGTAAATTCCAAATACCCATTCACCTTTCCATCTTTTTGTTGAATTAGGATTGGGGGTGTAAGTTGCAGAAATGTCTAAGTGGTGATACGCTGGCATTGTATTCGCATAGCGATCGCCAAATTTCGGTACGCGTAAACCTAAGTATTCATATTGACCTTCAGGATACGTAATTGGTCGACCAGACTGTAGGGTAAAGCTAGCGCTGAACGTCCATTTTGGGTTATAGTCGTACATAGCAGTAATGGATAGATCGTGTAACTTATCATAAGCTGCTCTATACCAATTACCGTTGTTGATTCCTGGTTCATCAACTGTTCTGCCAGGTGTGCGTTGTTCTGCTTTAGAAAGCGTATAAGCAACCCATCCTGTTAGTTTGCCCAAGTTCTTTCTGAAGAGTACTTCCAAACCATAAGCTCTCGCTTCTCCATTGAGGATTACGCGTTCAATGGCCTCGTTTCCGACTAGCTGTGCGCCGTCTATATAATCAATGCTATTTTTTACTTTTTTGTAGAACACCTCTGTTTCTAAGCTGTACTTGCCCTCTGAAAAGTTTTGAAAGTAGCCTAACGCCACTTGATCCACTAGTTCTGGATCCGTGTATTTTCCACTAGGTGTCCAAATATCTAAAGGCGTTGGTGCAGCAGTATTAGACATCAAGTGGATGTATTGCGTCATGCGGTTGTAACTCGCTTTAATCGATTGATTGTCGTTTATGATATACGCTACTCCTAAACGCGGTTCGATATTGTTGAAGTGTTCTATTGATTTATTCTTTTTGTAGTAGATTGGATCTAGCATATCAGCCATTTTGTAAACACCTAATTCGCGATCATACCAAACAGGTTGGTTGTTGGCATAGGTATGTTCTATCCCTTTTCCTTTGGCATTAAAATGAGAAAAACGAAGGCCGTAATTCACACTAAAATGTTGTCCAAAATCTTGTTCTGCTTCTACATATACGCTACTTTCTGCTGCATATTTATTGTCTATTTTCTTGTAGTTAATTGAAGAATCACTGGTTGTCGGTTTAATCGTTCCAGGATAGAAAATGTACTCCATATGTCCGACACCATAACGCAATTGTAAAGTTGAGTTGATATCGTGTAAGAAATCGTACTTCAATTGTGTACTCTTAATTCCATTGGTCCAATTGAATCCAACCAAATCCAAATCTAAATCATAGTTGTAGTGACTAGTAGATAAGGTGAAGTTTCCGATCAAGTTGTCGTTGTATGTCGTTTGCCAATCTAGTGTAGCCGCTAAGTTTCCAAAGCTGTTTTTCATCAGATCAGTAAAACTAAAAATGTCTTTTCCGTAATAAGCAGAGAAAAATAGTTTGTTCTTTTTATTGAGTTCAAAACTCAATTTGGTGTTGATGTCGTAAAAATAAGCTGAATTTTTATTATCCGTCAGCTTTAAGAATAAGTGAGCATAAGAACCACGTCCTGCAATCAAGAAAGATGATTTGCCTTTTTGAATGGGACCTTCAGCAAGTAAACGACTAGAGATAACGCCGATTCCCCCCTCAAGTGCATACTCGTTTTTATTTCCTTCTTTTTGATTGACATCGAGTACAGAAGAAGCTCTTCCTCCAAAACGAGCGGGGATTCCCCCCTTATAAAGCTTTAAATCGCGTATCGCATCTGAATTAAAAACGGAAAAGAAGCCAAAAAGATGAGAAGAACTGTATACGGTTGCTTGATCTAGAAGAACCAGGTTTTGTCCTGCACTGCCTCCTCGTACATTAAATCCCGCAGCACCTTCTCCAGCGTTTGTTACTCCAGGTAGTTGAAGAATGGATTTTAAAATATCGGATTCACCTAATACAACAGGCATTTTTTTGATTTCTTCTGTCGTCAGTTTGTTGACACTCATTTCGGGTTTTCGAATGTCTACTTTGTTTCTATTTTGTACAATTACCACCTCAGATAGTTCAGAATTATCTGTGGATAGTACAAAATCTAACGTTTGGTTTTGGGTTAAGTTTACTTTTTTAAACGTATCCGTATAGCCAATATAAGATATTTTTAAAGTGTAAGAACCTTCTTTTAATTCAATGGCATAGTGACCTTTTTCGTTGGTAATGGCGCCATTACTTATTTCATTAATATAAATTGTAGCCCCAATTAAAGGTTCGTGATTGTCTTTTATCGTTCCTTGTAAAAGATAAGTGGCTTGACCTTTCATGCCCAAGGTTATAAAAAACAATACACAGCATAGAAATGCTGTTTTCATTTGGTTGTATATCATCCTACTTTGGTAATTAATTCAAGTACGAAAATAGCTAAGTTCTAGCGTTTTTAGCGAAAAGAATATGCAAAAGGAAGAATTTTTATCTTAATGGTTTTGGTATAAGTTTTTTGCAGTCAATGTGTTGGATTAACTATCTTTAGTCCATAAAGCTTTTGACATGTGGAGATGGTATTCAAATATATGGTATCGCAATATTTTTGGTTTATTAACGCTGTGTTTAATTTTTGGATTCATTCAATACACAACGTTAGGAGATAAAAGTATTCGAGAGATTTTCTTGGAGATGGTTCCTGCCATAACAATGATTTATTTTTTGCTTTATATCAACAATGTATTTGTAATTAAGCGATTTTTGTTGACCAAAAAGTACGATTCCTTTTTACTGTGGTTTTTAGTCTACTTGGTTTTTAGTGTATTTTGTTTGAGTCAATACGCCATCTATGTAGGGGAGTTTAAATCTTTAATTCTCGAGGTAACTAATACGTTGTTTTTTACTATTTTGGGTACAGGAACGTATTTTATTCACCAATGGGCTTTTCAGAATATTACCCTACGTGAGCGAAAGTTGGCCAACACAGAAGCAGAGCTAAAATTTTTAAAAATGCAACTAAATCCCCATTTTTTGTTGAATGCGATGAACAATCTGTATGGAGAAGCGCTCACTAATCCCACAGATACGCCCAATCGTATTTTGCAACTCTCTCACTTGTTTCGCTATCAAATTGAAGCCAGTAAAAAGGAAGAGGTTCGATTGAAATTGGAAATTGATTTCGTCAATGAATATTTAGATTACTATAAATTCACAAGTGATTCACTTGTGGTGAATATCAATTATCAAGGAGATCTTGAAGCATATCACGTACCTCCTTTATTGTTTTTTAGCTTAGTAGAAAATGCGGTGAAGTTTAGTTTACAAACAGAAAATCCGTTTATTACTATTTCTTGGAAAGAGCGAGAAGGGAAGATCTACTTTGAAATTATCAATAGTTGTTTACCCAAAGAAAAACAGAAGCAAGGAACAGGGTTGGGATTGAGTAATTTAAAAAGGAGATTAGAAGTATCGGGTATACAGGCTCGATTTATATCAGAAGATCAAAAGAATATTTATAGTGCAAAACTTACATTATGGGGATTAAATACAAATGTTTAATTGTAGATGACGAAAAACCAGCACATCAGGTTTTGATGAGTCATCTTAGTCAATGCGAAGATTTAGAATGTGTTGGTAACGCTTTTTCAGGTAAAGAAGCGCTACTTTTTTTGCAAAAGAACGATGTAGATATTTTACTATTGGATATCAATATGCCTTTAATATCGGGGTTGGAGTTTTTGGATATGTTAGCGGTTAAGCCTATTACAATTATAACAACGGCTTACTCTGACTTTGCATTAGAATCGTATGAGAAAGATGCGGTTGATTATTTATTGAAGCCAATTTCGTTTGGCAAGTTTTTAAAAGCAATCGAAAAGGCTAAGATTTTTTGCAAGAATAGAAAAGAAACAACGGAAGAAGTCAGAGATAATGTATTGCGAATACGAGAAGATGGATTGGATGTGACTATCGATATAGACGAAATTATTTTTGTGGAAAGTGCAGGGAATTACATCAAGATTTTTGTTGAGAATAGAAGCAAGAGTTATTTTGTCTATGGCTCCTTAGTAAGTATTAAAACGGAGTTACCAGATGATTTTATTCAGGTGCATCGTTCGTTTATTGTCAACCGCAAGCAAATAGTAAAAAAGGAGTTAGGAAAAGTAACGCTGTGTACTAATATCGAAATTCCGGTGGGTAGAAAGTATCAGATTTTAATTGAGTAAGGAAAGGAGGAAGTGTAGGACGATTTTTTTTAGATCTACCTTACAGCCGTTCTTGAAGGTAGATCTATGTTTGTCTATCCTTAAAAAGGCGAAATTCGGGTTGTTTTTTTCAGTTTTCGCTGTCCATAAATACTAATGGCAATGCAAGTGAATGCAAGAGTTAACGATCCAAATTCTAATGTTTGTTTATAGAGGAATTGATCGATATTTTGCACCATTAGTATCATACCGACGACCAAAAACAAAAAGGTAAGACTCCGTAAAAAGGAGGTTAAAAAACGTTTCATTATAGAATATATTATAGTTAATAGGTTTAAATATAGTTAATTATGATTTATTTTCAAAGGATTAAGACATAAAATAGGCGAATTGAAAAGGTATAAATAAAAAAAGTCTGTCGATTTTCGACAGACTTTTTTTATTTAAAACTATACTGAGTTTTCTTATTCTTATAAGTGGATTACTTCACCGTAAGCATCTGCAACAGCTTCCATAACAGCTTCACTCATTGTTGGGTGTGGGTGAACTGCTTTTAAGATTTCATAGCCCGTTGTTTCTAATTTACGAGCAACAACAGCTTCAGCAATCATATCTGTAACACCAGCACCGATCATATGACATCCTAACCATTCGCCGTATTTAGCATCGAAAATAACTTTTACGAATCCATCAGGTGTACCCCCTGCTTGCGCTTTTCCAGAAGCAGAGAATGGGAATTTACCAACTTTGATTTCATAACCAGCTTCGATTGCTTTCTTCTCTGTTAATCCAACTGAAGCAATCTCAGGTGTAGCATATGTACATCCAGGGATATTACCGTAGTCTAAAGGTTCAACATGATGACCTGCAATTTTCTCTACACATAAAATTCCCTCTGCAGAAGCAACGTGTGCTAAAGCTTGTCCAGGAACAACATCTCCAATAGCATAATAACCAGGGATATTTGTTTGGTAGAAATCGTTTACTAAGATTTTATCTCTATCTGTAGCAATTCCAACTTCTTCTAGGCCGATGTTTTCAATATTTGTTTTGATACCAACCGCAGATAATACGATATCAGCCTCGATGATTTCTTCTCCTTTTGCTGTTTTTACCGTTGCTTTTACGCCTTCTCCTGTCGTGTCAACTTTCTCAACAGAAGCATTCGTCATTACTTTAATTCCCGCTTTCTTTAATGAACGCTCAAATTGTTTAGAGATGTCTTCGTCTTCAACAGGAACGATGTTTGGCATAAATTCAACAACCGTTACATCTGTACCCATTGCATTATAGAAATAAGCAAACTCAACTCCAATTGCACCAGAACCAACCACAATCATTTTCTTTGGTTGCTTAGGTAAAGTTAAGGCTTGACGGTATCCGATTACTTTCGTACCATCTTGTGGTAAGTTTGGCAATTCTCTAGAACGAGCACCTGTTGCGATGATAATGTGGTCCGCACTATATTCTGTTACTTTTCCATCTTTATCTGTTACGTCAACTTTTTTGCCCGGTTTTACTTTTCCAAATCCATCGATAACTTCAATTTTGTTCTTTTTCATCAAGAATTGAACACCTTTGCTCATTCCTGCTGCAACTCCACGTGAACGTGCAACTACAGCGTCGAAATCTTTATCAACTTCTCCATTAATTGTCAAACCATAATCAGAAGCATGTTTCAAGTATTCAAATACTTGGGCAGATTTTAGAAGTGCTTTTGTAGGAATACATCCCCAGTTTAAGCAAATACCTCCTAAATTTTCTTTTTCAACTACTGCGACTTTAAAGCCTAATTGAGATGCTCTGATTGCCGTAACGTAACCTCCAGGGCCACTTCCTAAAACAATAATATCGAATTTCATATGTATGTATTTCTATATTTTACGCTACGAAAATAATCAATTATTTCCGTTCTTGAAACTTTCAGTTTGAAAAGTTGATAGACAGTAAATTATCGAATTGTAAATGGATGTGCTTTTTGGGTGTCTTTAAGAAGATGATTGTTAGTTTATCAATTGAAATGCTGTAATTTTTTTAAGGGAGACTCGAATAGGGGATGAGTGATGCACTTTACTCGTGGTTTGTTTATTTTGATCACAATTGGTCTAAAGGAGGTTAAAATAAAAAATAACAATCAATTCATTTACAGTTGTTTTCGTGGGTAAGAGTTGTTCTTCTTGTGTTTTTAAGGTAATCCTGTGTTTGCTATATGAGCGGCATGGTAGGTAGTAGAAGAAAAAAGAGGACTGTTTTATGGGTGAAAACAGTCCTCTTTTTTGAGTAGATCTAATGCATTAAGCCGATTCTACTATTTTGAATTGAGATTCATATAGGTTTCTATAGTATCCATTTTCAAAAGTTAGCAACTCCTGATGGGTACCTTTTTCTACGATTTTACCTTTGTCCATGACAATAATCACATCCGCATTGACAATTGTGGCTAAACGGTGTGCAATGATAATGGACGTTTGATTATGCGTTAAGTAATCTGTTGCCTTTTGGAGTAATTCTTCAGAATGAGAATCAATGGACGAAGTCGCTTCGTCCAAAATTAAAATACTCGGTTTACTGACATAAGCACGTAAAAAAGCGATTAATTGTCTTTGCCCTGATGATAACATAACTCCGCGTTCTTTGACGTCATAATCGTAGCCACCAGGTAAGTTTTCAATAAAGTCGTGTATGCCGATTTTCTTCGCGGATTCGATGACGAATTCTCTAGTAATAGCAGGGTTGTGTAGGGTAATATTATTCATAATGCTATCGCTAAATAGGAAGACATCTTGCAAAACAATGGCAATTTGTTTGCGAAGCGAAGCTAGTTCAAAATCGTGAATTTCAATATGGTCAATTTTAATCGTTCCTGCATTGATGTCGTAAAAGCGATTTAACAAGTTGATGATTGTTGATTTTCCCGCTCCGGAAGAACCCACAATAGCAACGGTTTGTCCTGCTTTAATTTCCAAATCGATTCCCTTGAGTACTTCAACACCGGGAATATAACTAAAGTGTACGTTGTGTAATGAGATATCTCCTTTGAATGAAGTAGCTTGAATCGTACCGTTGTTTTCGATGGTTTCATCCATTTCCAATACTTCGAAAACGCGTTCTGCTGCGATGATCCCCATTTGCATGACGTTGAATTTATCCGCTATTTGACGCAACGGATTAAACAGCATACTGATTAACATGGTGTAGGCAAATAAATCTCCAAAAGTTGTTAAGTTATCGCCTTGTACGATAGACATCCCTCCATACCAAATCACTAAACCTAAAGTCAAGGAAGACACGATATCCGCAATGGGAAAGAAGATGGAGTTGTATAAAATATTTTTCAACCAAGCTTGGTTGTGTTTCTCGTTAATTTCTTTGAATTTCTCATATTCAATCTCTTCACGAGTGAATAGTTGGACGATTTTCATTCCTGAGATTCGCTCTTGTACAAAGGTGTTGAGGTTGGCAATCTGGGTGCGCACTTCTTGGAAGGCATCTTTCATTTTAATTTGAAAAATACGCGTTGCATAAAGTAAAATCGGCATGGCTAATAAAACGATGCAACTCAATTTCCAGTTCATGTAAAACATAATACCTAAAACAACAACCATTTTTAGTAAGTCACTGACAATCATAAATAGCCCTTGACTGAAGATACTAGCAATCGATTCGATATCGGATACCGAACGCGTAACCAATTTTCCAACAGGTTCATTGTCGAAGTATCTCATGCGGAAAGAAATGATTTTTTTGAATAACTTTTCGCGTATATCTTTGACGATATCCTGACCTAACCAGCTTGCCCAATAGGTAAATAAAAATTGAAACATCACCTCTAAAAAGAGCACAACAGCCATTAGTCCGACGTAGAGTAGTAAACCATTTTGATCCTGAGGTTGAACGTATTGATTTACAGTTTCTTTAACCATATACGGACGAGCCGCAGCAAAAACAGATAAGGCAATAGCAAAGAATATAACCCAACGAAATCTACTTTGATACGGTTTGGCATAAGCTAAGGTTTTGCGTAAGGATATGGTATTTAGTTTTTTCATAAATAAGGGTAACCTACTTTTGTTAAAAATAAGCCTTTTCCGGGAACTGAGAAACCAGCTTTTCCTCGGTCTTTGCTTTCGATAATAGCTCTAAAATCCTCTAACGTGATTTTGTGTAAACCCACATTGATCAAGGTGCCCACAATGGCGCGTACCATATTGCGCAAAAAGCGATTGGCACGTATGGTAAAAACCAATTGATTGTCGTTAATTATAGTCCATTCAGCTTTGTAAATGGAACAGTTGAAGGTGAATACATCCGTATGCGTTTTTGAAAAGCACTCGAAGTCTTCATATTCAAATAGAATTTGCGCTGCCTGATTCATCAATACCACATCCAAAGGGCGGTGGTGATAATAACTCAACGGATGAATAAAGGCATCTTTGAACTGGTGAATGTGATACTCATAGGTTCGATCTGTTGCATCAAATCGCGCATGAGCTTCTGTATCAACAGGGTGAAATTGATACACAACAATATCTGGAGGTAAAAAGGAATTCATCTTTTGAATCAAAGCAGGTTTATCCAACGGTAGCTCATAATCAAAATGAGCAAACATCTGCTTCGCATGTACACCTGCATCTGTTCTACCAGCACCAACAAGCTCAATGGGTTGACGTAGTAAAGTGGAAATAGCTTCAGTTAATGTTTGCTGTACAGTAGGCGCATTGGGTTGTAATTGCCAACCATGATAATCCGTACCATTATATGCAAATTCAATAAAATACCTCAAAATGAAAAATTGTTTGTAAGCGTACAAATATACTTTAAAAATAAGGACTTGGCTGTTCAAGTTTACATAAAATTGAGGTAAACATTTGGCAAATTGTTATTCTAGGGTTACAAAATTAGCAGAAACCCAAGCTCGAATATTTTGATCGGGATTGTATAAATACGCAGAAACATTGTCTTCGGAAAAATTTTTGGGGTTGACTTCTACATAAAGCCAAGTACGATCTTCTAAATCAACTGTATCTAAAATTTTTACTCGTGTATTCTTTCTAATTTTTGCAATAGTGTATTCTCCATTTGCATTAAAAAAATAATCAAAATCTTTGTCTTGATGCTTTTCCATGGAAGGATAAGATCTTAAATTGTAGCCTTCATTTTGAATGACTCCCCATTTGACCGTACTATAGTAAGACGAATAGTCAGGTACTTCAAAATGTTTTACATTGTTATAAGGATCGACTACGCCATAATTCTCTATAAATGATATACCTTCTTCATCAAAATGAATGGTCAGTTTTCCGCGTACTACTGACTCTCCACAACATCTATTTTGGGTCAGTGTGATATCTTTTTGCTTCGCTTCAATTTCAGACGAAGAATAATTTGTAAATAAAACTGGGGTATAATCATTTGACTTTTTATCTAAATAAAAGGCATAAATAAGATTCGTTTCTCCCCAAGGATATAAGTAGACAATAGCTTTTATCTCAGGTGTTAGATTCATGTATATCTTGGTGTAATCTTCCTTTTTCTCATCGTCCCATCGCAGGACGTATTGATCTAAATCAGCCTCTGTTTCAAAATCTTGTTCTTCAATTTTGTTCAACATAATTTCATTACTTGATTCGATGTAGGTATTGTATTGCCCATAACTAACAGCACTAAAACCGAATAAAAGAGAATAAAGGATGTAGTTGATATTTTTCATAATACTATTTAATTATAATAGAGAGGTAAGTTAACTTTAAAAAATAGGATATGTAAGATAAATATATATTTTTATTCTTCGTTGTAAGGTTATCGAGGAGGATTTGAATTGAGTTCTAAAATAAAGGAAATAAAAGGAGTTGGAAAAACACAAAAAAAAACAATGAAATAGTCCTATTTTTACTTTTTGAAAATGACGATAATATGAACAAGATAAAGAAGATCGCTCTAGCATTGCTGTTAGGAGGAACGTGTACGCTTACACAAGCACAAGAATTTAACCAGTTTTTTGAGCATAAGACGTTGCGTTTAGACTATGTTTTTGGAGGAAACGCACAGCAACAGTTTATTTCTTTGGATGAGTTAGGACGTTATCCGATCTGGGCAGGACGAACACACCATTTAGGGGAAAATGCTTTGCGAGGGAATGGACAAATACACCTTTATGATGATGCTACCAATCAGTTGATTTACACCACGAGTTTTAGTACTCTATTTCAAGAATGGTTGTCAACAGAAGAGGCTATAACAACGACAAAGAGTTTTGAAAATGTATTTTTAGTGCCTTTTCCAAAGCAAAAAACAAGAGTAGAAGTCGTTTTGTTTGACGAATCAGGGGCAGAGAAAACGAGACTCTCTCACGTTATTCAACCCAATGATATCCTGATTCACGATAAGGGAACACAGGAGCTAACCCCTCATGAATATCTTCATCGTGCAAAGGATAGCAACAAGGCGATTAATGTGGTTTTACTGGCAGAGGGTTATACCAACCAAGAAATGGATCAATTTATCGAAGCCGCTCGTATAGCCGTAGAAGAAATATTCAAGCACAAGCCTTTTGATCAATTCTCAGACAACTTTAATTTTATTGCGGTTAAAAGCACCTCTGTCGATTCAGGAGTTAGTGTTCCACGTACAGGAGAATGGAAGAAAACAGCAGTAGAATCTAATTTTGATACGTTTTACTCTGAACGTTACTTAACGACGAATCGCCTGAAAAAAGTACACGATCTCTTAGCGGGAATTCCGTACGAACACATTGTGATTTTAGCGAATACAACGGTTTACGGTGGTGGCGGAATCTATAATTCATACACGTTGACCACAACAGGACACAAAGACTTTAAACCTGTGGTAGTTCATGAATTTGGTCATAGTTTTGCAGGTTTGGCGGATGAGTATTTTTATGAACAAGATGTATTAAGTGATTTTATTTCCAATCAAGCAGAGCCTTGGGAACAAAATATTACGACATTAAAGGATTTTGATTCCAAATGGAAGAAGCAGTTGAAAAAAGGTACACCGATTCCAACTCCTATTGAGCAAGCAAAAAAATACCCTCTTGGGGTATATGAAGGCTTGACAGGGAATGGAATTTACAAAGGCGAAAGGGAATGTCGCATGCGTACGAATCAACACGATAGATTTTGTTCGGTTTGTCAAAAAGCGATTGAACGCCTTATTCAATTTTATCTGGAGTAAGGGTATATAACGAAAGAAGAGAAAGAGCATTGAAAAAGATACTATTGTTATCTGATACACATAGTTGTATGGATGAGTCGATTTTAAAATACGTTAAACAAGCGGATGAGGTGTGGCATGCTGGAGATATTGGTAATCTCGAGGTGACAGATGCGATAAAAAAGCACAAGCCATTGCGTGCAGTATATGGTAACATTGACGACACTCAAGCGCGATTGGAATTTCCTGAAGAGCAGTTGTTTACTTGTGAGGGGATGAAGGTGTATATGATCCACATAGGGGGATATCCCGGAACATACCGTACACAAGTCAAGCGTCAGTTGAGCAAGGAAAAGCCTGGTTTGTATATCTGTGGGCATTCCCATATTTTGAAAGTGCAATATGATCCGCAATACCAGGTGTTGCATTTAAATCCTGGAGCGGCGGGTATTAGCGGATTCCACCAAGTTCGAACCATGCTGCGCTTTGTGCTAGATCAGGGGAATATCAAAGATTTAGAGGTCATAGAATGGTCTAAAAACAAAAAAACCGAACAATTGTAATTGTTCGGTTTTTTCTACGCACTAATAAACTAAGATGTTAGGTTTATCGCAAACGATCCACAGATTTTACAAGATCCTCATCCTTCTTGATGGCTTTGTTTGCTAATACAAGCAACAAGATAGAAACAATAGGGAGGAACATCCCAATACCTTTCTCAGAAACGATTTCTGACGCTTCTCCAGATACAGTTAGTGTTCGATAAACAAATAATCCTAATAGTATAACGTTTAATATCATAGTCAGTCTGTTGCAAACAAACTGTCGTTTTCTATTTTTGTAGTTCATAATACTGACAGCGGTCAATGCGGTGCATACACCAAATAGAATAGTGAAACTAGGAACGAACATAAAGTAAACTTCCTCTTGTTGAGCATTGTACCATAATGGAAAAACAAAGGGCAATACGCCTAGCGCAATTAAGGCTAATAACATATATACGGTTTGAATTCGCTGTAGCATGATGATTGGTTTTCTGTAACTCACACAAAAGTAAGGTTTCTTTTTTATAAAAACCTATTAAATATTAAAAATAATTCGTATTATTGCAACAGTTATGTCGTAAGTACTTCATAATACGACACTTCTACTAACAAAAATTCCATTCTTATTTTTAAGACACAACTCATTTATTTATAATCTATAAACATTTATATGTTTGACATTTCCCAATTAGAAAAAATGAAGGTTTCTGACCTTCAGGAGATCGCGAAGAAGGCTAAGCTGACTAAGGTGTCGACTTTAAAAAAAGGAGAGTTAATTGAGCGAATTATGTCGCTTCAAGCTCCAACAGAAGTTAAAGCTAAAGCGCCAAAGCCTGTTGCACTAAAAGAAAAAGCAGTTCAAGCAGAGGCAGTTCAAGCAGCGCCAGCAGAAGCTACGACAGTCGAAAAACCTAAACGCCCAAGGCTAGCGAAACAAACAACGGAGGTTGGAACAACACCAGTGGAGGGAAAACAACAAAAGACTGACAATACAGAACAGAAAGCCATTGAATTTACGGAAGAAAAGGCAACGGTAGAACGCGATACAGATAAAACTGATCCCAAAGCGAATCCACGTGATAATCGCAGAGAGTTCACACCAAAAAAGAAAAATGACAATACCAAGCGCGATTTTCAAAAGCGCGACTTTAAGAATAACAAAAAGCAACAAGGAGAGGATCAACGTCAAGTTGTTGCACCAGATACTACAAAGAACGAAACTGAATCTTCAGTTGTAAGTGAACAGCCTGCGGTTGAACAGGAAACTAAAAAACAAAATCCCAATCAACAAGGCAATAGAAATCAACAGCGAAATCAAAACCAATCCAACAACAATAACACCCAACAAAAAAATAATTTCAGAGAACCTGATTATGAGTTTGACGGTATTATTGAAAGTGAAGGGGTGTTAGAAATGATGCCTGATGGTTATGGTTTCTTGCGTTCAGCGGATTATAATTACTTATCGTCTCCAGACGATATCTATTTGTCTCAATCTCAAATTCGCCTTTTTGGATTGAAAACGGGAGATACCGTTAAAGGGGTGGTACGTCCTCCAAAAGAAGGGGAGAAATTTTTCCCTTTGGTGCGCGTGTTGAAAATCAATGGACATGATCCTCAAAGTGTGAGAGATCGCGTTTCTTTTGAGCATTTAACGCCGATTTTTCCAACGGAAAAATTTAAATTAGACGAGTTGAGAAGTACAACGTCAACGCGTATTATGGATATGTTTGCTCCAATCGGAAAAGGACAACGTGGAATGATCGTAGCCCAACCGAAAACGGGAAAAACCATGTTGTTGAAAGATGTAGCTAACGCAATTGCAGCTAATCACCCAGAGGTTTACTTAATTGTGTTGTTAATTGACGAACGCCCAGAAGAGGTTACGGATATGCAACGCAGTGTACGTGCAGAAGTGATCGCATCAACGTTTGATGAACCAGCAGAACGCCATGTGAAAGTAGCTAATATTGTTTTGGAAAAAGCCAAGCGCTTGGTTGAATGCGGACATGATGTTGTGATTTTACTTGATTCTATCACGCGTTTAGCACGTGCGTACAATACGGTACAACCTGCATCAGGAAAAGTGTTGAGTGGTGGGGTAGATGCTAATGCACTACAAAAACCAAAACGATTCTTCGGAGCAGCGCGTAATATCGAAAATGGAGGGTCCTTGAGTATTATTGCTACGGCTTTAGTTGATACAGGATCTAAAATGGATGAGGTTATTTTTGAGGAGTTCAAAGGAACAGGAAATATGGAGCTACAATTGGATCGTAAATTGGCGAATAAACGCATTTACCCTGCAATTGACATTACTTCATCAAGTACACGTCGCGATGATGAATTACTCGATAGAGATGCGTTACAACGCACCTGGACGGTTCGAAAAGTAATGGATGACATGAACTCTGTTGAGGCGATGACATCAATTATTGATTCGATTAAAAATTCAAAAAACAACGAAGAGTTTTTTGCTGAGATTCAAGGATAATTAGTGATTTTGAATATAACTAAAAGGAGGGTGTTTCAACTGAAATACCCTCTTTTTTTCTTTTTTTGATCAAGAAACTAGATAGTTTACTATTTTTGCGCTTTGCCGTTGAGGTGAATCATTGTGTACTATGATTAAATTTGTCTTTCTATTACTCGTTTTATTGCTTGACTACCTGGGGTATCGCTACGGTAAGTCACAACTTTCAGCGCGAACAAAGGCAAAAAAAACAAAGAATCAGTCGCTTAAAAGAACATGGGTCGAAAAAAAAGCCCAACTACAAGAACGCACCCAACAACTAGAAAAAGAAATGCGCGAGGAAGAAGATGAATTCGATGATTTTATCGACAAAGAAACCTTTAACTTCTTGTTAATTGGTGCAGTAGCTACTTTTTTGTTCTTGATCATCGGAATGTTTACGGGAAATCCCCTCTATTTTTACTTACTTATTTTCTTAATCACAACGCTAGTCTACTTGTTTTACAACAAGATGCAGTAACTAGTTTTGTTGTGGCTTATAAAAAAAAGTTTACCAGAAAAACAAAAATTGCTTTTGAAGAACTGATAAACTTTTAGGTGTAAATAACCACATGGGGAATTCGTTAAAACTACTCCCGCATGCTTTATTTCAAATGATTAGTTAGCGAACTTAACCTTGGCTTTTTTTGTTAAAGTAAAGGTGGATTTTGAAGTGTAAAATCAGCTTGTATGTTGATTTATAGAAGAAAGATAGTAAATAGATCGCTAATAGAAGAATAAAATAATAGAATTAATATAATGTACAGTTTTTCTGTACGTTGCTTCATCGGAAGTCATAAAATGAACAAAGCCCTTAATTTAAGGGCTTTGTTATTTCTATTTCTTGCACCGCATAGGTGTAAGTAAATTCTTTATACACTACTTTTTTCTTGTTTAACATCTCGTACATCGTTGCTTTTACGGGGTACAGGTCTTCATTGAAGGTATATTCTATAGTGAAGTTTTCGTGTTCAGGACTGACAAGAGTCTGAATGAGATTGGGAAAGTGATAGGTTAGGGGAATTAAACTTAACTCCTCTAGGAGTAGGGTTGTCATATCAAAAGGCAAGTGCGAAAAGGGGTTCTTTTCTTCTGTGTACCCAAACTCTACCGATAGACCAAGGGTTCCCATGGAAATCATTTGGTTCTTGTCGTTGTAAGCATAGTCAAATTTCATACTATAGGGTTTGATTAATGCGCTGGTAAATTGGCTTGCTTGGTTGTAAACAAAAGTTAACTCTAGTGTTTCTCCTTCTTGTTGAACTGTATTTGTGTGTAGGAGGTTGTCTTTATACGTAAAAGCAAAGTGATTGATAAGGGTGTTGCCCATGCGTTTTTCTAGCGTTTTTAAACGATCGTTTTCATCGAGTTCGAAGTTGTAATCGATCGCATAGGTTTGTTTGGGTTTCGCGTCTTTATAAAGCGTTAAAACATCACGTAGTGTTTGTAGTTTGTAATCTTCTGTATAGGTAAATTGAAATAGATTCTCTTGTTCCAAAATGGGAAGTATTTCATAAGAACCGTTGGTTTCGTGTTTAAATTCTTTCGTATACAAAGAGGTTTGTACTTGTGAAATAAAATACTGCTTTTCATAGGTAGGTACTGGTCTTTTAATTTCTACTGTACTATCATCAGAACTACAGTTGGTCAAACAAAGCGATAGGAAAGCAAAGGCTAAGAGGTGTGTGTGTTTTTTCAAGGTGTTTTTGTTTCTTTTTTATGTGTCGGATTGATTCCTATAGGATAGACGCTGAAAAACAAAAAAGGTTGGAATCGGAAAAAAAAGTTTTTTGCTAAAAAGCTAGGGCTTAATCAATTAATCAAGTGAAAGAAAAAAACATCTATTTTTTCCTTATTCTAGTTTGGTTTTACAGAATATCGTCTTATATTTGCACTCGCAATAAGCAATTAGGCCACGTGGCGCAACTGAATAGCGCATCTGATTACGGCTCAGAAGGTTGCAGGTTTGAATCCTGCCGTGGTCACGAAACAAAGAACAACGGCGATGTGGCGCAACTGAATAGCGCATCTGATTACGGCTCAGAAGGTTACAGGTTTGAATCCTGTCATCGTCACAAAAAGAGAAACCCTACACATTAGTGTAGGGTTTTTTGTTTATGGCTTTTTCGATTCGCCCCTCATTGAGCGAATGCAGTTTATCTTGTTTGTTGTGATCGTAGCGCTTCTTTTTTCAATTAGTTATACTTAAAAAGATTGCACTTCAAACGTTGTTTCATTTTGATAAGTAGCAATTTTTAGCTCTATTTTTCCTTCAGATAAGTAGATAGGATCCATATACTTCATGTCATTGGGGTCATTGGATCGGTGAACGTATCCCTCAAAGTCACCTGTAATTCTTCCATTCTCCATTTTTAGGTTGATCGTAAAAGGAGAATTGTATTCTGGTAAAGTATATTGATAAGCATAAGCAAAAGTGGTATCAGAATTCCTAAGGTTGGGTTTAAAAGGAGAAAATTCGATCCCTTCAAATTCAATGTGAGAAATAAAATCTGTCCTAAAAAGCATAAGAAACCTATTTTTATGAGTAGAATCGATGATTATTTCGGATTCTATAAAGAACCCGATGAGTTCTCTATCTGCGTTTGTGAATTTCCCCTGGCGGATTTCCTTGAAATTTAAAAACGTATCATCGTATACCATGGAGAGAATTTCCTTGGATTGATCTTGGTCTGCTACTTGATTATCAGAAGAACAAGACAGGGAAAAAATACAGCAAAGGACAAGGCAAATAGTTCTCATTTTTTTATTTTATATAAGTTAGGTGAGGGGGTAAAAGTAGTCAAAATATTTTATGTAGTTCGGTAGAAAGCGAAAAGTAACAACTACCTTTGTGAGCTAAGTTTTCTTATACTGTACAAAACAAAGGTTTACACTATGATCCTCGATTATCTTCAATTTTGGTTTGCTGCAAATAACGAACACGGCACCCATTCGCCTTTTGTGTTTAATCTTTTAACGCGTGGACTTTATCCAGTTGATGTGCGTTGGAAGGGGCAGTCGAGAAAAGAGCAATTCTTCAATCGCCTTTTGGTGTATTTCGAATCCCAGCAACTCGCTACTTTGGATGGTCGTATTCCCAAAGAAGTAAAGACGGCAATTTCCGCAGTATCCTATCAAGGGAATACAGGTAAGAGCTATGATGCAATTTTATTTCAAGGAAGAGATACAAAAGATTGGCCTAAGATAGAAATAGTCGCTCAAAGCATGCACAACGATTCACTTTGGATCATTGACCGCAGAAGCAAAGAAGCATCTGTCGAAAAATATTGGCAAGAAGTGATCGCATCCGAAGAAATGATTGTAACTTTAGATTTCTATTATTTTGGAGTGGCTTTTAAGCGAAAGGAGCAGCTGAAACAACACTTTAACTTGCGTTTACAACCGGATCGAGTTTTTCGCTTGCTACGCGTGTAACAAAAGAAGGCTTTGAGACACTTATAAAAAAGAAAATACGAGGATTATGTCTAAAGAATTTATTATTGATATCAAAGATATTAAACGCGATTTTAAAATGGGATCTGAGACGGTCAAGGTTTTAAAAGGGGTGAATTTACAGATTGAACGCGGGGATTATGTCGCTTTGATGGGACCTTCAGGTTCTGGTAAATCTACGTTGATGAATATTCTCGGTTGTTTAGACACGCCAACTTCGGGTTATTATAGCTTAAATAGCAAAGATGTCAGTCGATTAGACGATGATCAATTGGCTGAAATTCGAAATAAAGACATCGGATTTGTCTTTCAAACCTTCAACTTAATGCCGCGAACGACGGCTTTAGACAATGTGGCCTTGCCGATGATTTATGCGGGTCGATCTAAAGAGGATCGCACAAAACGCGCTTCAGATGTGTTGCATATGGTAGGGCTAGGTGATCGCATGGATCACCACCCCAATCAATTGTCTGGGGGGCAAAGACAACGCGTAGCTGTTGCTCGGGCTCTAGTCAATAATCCGTCTATTATTTTAGCGGATGAACCAACGGGTAACTTAGATACGAAGACCTCTATTGAAATCATGGCGCTATTTGATGAAATCCACAGCAAGGGCAATACGGTTATTCTCGTAACTCACGAAGAAGATATTGCGGAACACGCTCATCGCATTATTCGTTTGCGCGATGGAGTGATCGAAAGCGATGAACGAATAAAATAGGACCAATCGGTTGTAGTTTGATCAAAGTATTGTATTTTGCTTGTTGGATCTAACAAGTGAAAAATGAAAATCTACACTAAGACTGGTGATGCAGGAACGACAGCCTTATTTGGCGGAACACGCGTACCTAAGAATCACATTCGAATTGAAGCGTATGGCACTATAGACGAATTGAATGCCTATGTGGGTATGATTCGCGATCAAGAAATTCCCCAAGTGGAAAAGGAATTTTTACTATCTATTCAAAATCAACTCTTTACTTTGGGCGCTATGTTGGCGACAGATCCGCAAAAGGCCCTATTAAAAAACGGAAAAGAACGCTTGAATATCCCCAAAATTACGGATGAGACCCTAGCGTGTATGGAAAGTGAAATCGATCGAATGGAGTCATATCTCTCTCTCATGACACATTTTATTTTACCAGGCGGTCATCCGACGGTGTCATTCTGTCATATTGCACGTTGCGTTTGTCGCAGAGCGGAGCGTTTGTCAGTACAGTTAAACCAAGAAGAACCTGTAGAAGAAGAAATTTTGAAGTATATCAACCGACTTTCTGACTATCTATTTGTGTTGGCACGAAAGTTGACTTTGGATTTACAAGCGGAAGAAATAAAATGGATCCCTGAAAAACGGTAGAATGACCATTGAAAACTGCGACTTTTTATTGTGAAAAGGCAAGACGTTCTTTAAACTTAGTGAAATACTATGAAAAAAGCTTGCTTATTTCATAATAAAATTTATTTTTGCAATAAAATTTAAAAAAGGTTAAGAGATGTATTGGACATTAGAATTAGCATCTTATTTAAGTGATGCTCCATGGCCTGCTACTAAAGATGAGTTGATAGATTACGCTATTAGAACAGGTGCGCCCCTTGAAGTAGTAGAAAACTTACAATCCATCGAAGATGAAGGAGAAATCTATGAATCTATGGAAGAAATATGGCCAGACTATCCTACGGACGAAGATTATCTTTGGAACGAGGATGAGTATTAATATAGAAAAAAGCCTTCTACAAGGCTTTTTTTTGTTTAATTTAGCAAGTGAAAAAAGAGTTAAAAAACATATAAACCTATGAGTCTTATAAATACCATATTAAAGGTTTTTGTCGGCGATAAATCGGAAAGAGATATCAAGGAAATAAAGCCTCTAATTGAAAAAATCAAAACGTATGAATCGTCTTTATCTAGCTTATCTAATGATGAGTTAAGAGCAAAGACCATCTATTTCAAAGAGAAAATTCAACAATCTAGAGCCGGTCAAGATGCGAAAATCGCTTCGTACAAAGAAGAAATCGAGAAGACTCAAGATATCGATAAAAGAGAAGCTATTTACGCGAGTATTGATAGCTTAGAAAAAGAAGCATACGACAATACAGAAAAAGTGTTGTTGGATATTTTACCAGAAGCTTTTGCAGTGGTAAAAGAAACAGCAAAGCGTTTCAAAGAAAACGAAACAGTTACTGTAACAGCTTCTGAAAAAGATATAGAGTTTGCGGAGAACAAACCCTATGTAACGATTGTTGATGGAAAGGCTAACTGGGCCAATAAGTGGTCAGCTGCTGGTAAAGAAGTAACTTGGGATATGATCCACTACGATGTACAGTTAATCGGAGGTATCGTATTACACCAAGGGAAAATCGCAGAGATGCAAACAGGGGAAGGAAAAACGCTAGTTGCAACCTTGCCTTTGTACTTGAATGCCTTAACAGGAAACGGTGTGCACTTAGTAACGGTGAATGACTACCTTGCAAAAAGGGATAGTCAATGGAAAGCACCGCTGTTTGAGTTCCACGGAATGACCGTTGATTGTATTGACAATCACCAACCAAACTCAAGTGGAAGAAGAGCCGCTTATGCAGCAGATATTACGTATGGAACAAATAACGAATTTGGTTTCGATTATTTGAGAGATAATATGGCACATACGCCAGAAGAATTAGTACAACGCGTTCACAACTATGCGATTGTCGATGAGGTCGATTCAGTATTAGTAGATGACGCTAGAACACCGTTAATTATCTCAGGACCTGTTCCACAAGGTGACCGTCATGAGTTTAACGAGCTAAAACCAAAAGTAGCTAACTTAGTTGAGATCCAACGTAAATTGGCCAACAACTTCTTAGCGGATGCGAGAAAATTAATTCGCGAAGGAAATACAAAAGAAGGAGGATTCTTATTGCTAAGAGCTTACCGAAGCTTGCCTAAAAACAAAGCGCTTATTAAGTTCTTAAGTGAAGAAGGAGTGAAACAATTGCTTCAAAAAACAGAAAATCACTATATGCAAGACAACAACAGAGAAATGCATAAAGTGGATGAAGCGTTGTACTTCGTTATTGAAGAGAAAAACAACCAAGTGCAGTTGACAGATAATGGAATTAAGTTCTTATCGCAAGATACAGATGAGAATTTCTTTATCTTACCAGATATCGGAACTGAAGTAGCGCGTATCGAAAGCCAAAACTTATCGAGAGAAGATGAAGCGGTGGCAAAAGAGCGTCTATTCCAAGACTTTGGTGTGAAAAGCGAACGTATTCACACGTTAAATCAATTGCTAAAAGCATATACCGTATTTGAAAAAGATACAGAATATGTGGTCATTGATAATAAGATCTTAATCGTTGATGAGCAAACGGGTCGTATTATGGATGGACGTCGTTATTCTGACGGATTACACCAAGCGATTGAGGCAAAAGAAAACGTGAAAATTGAAGCAGCTACACAAACGTTTGCTACAATTACGTTGCAAAACTACTTCCGTATGTATAAAAAATTAGGAGGTATGACAGGTACGGCTATCACAGAAGCAGGAGAGTTCTTGCAAATCTACAAATTAGACGTAGTTGAAATCCCTACTAATAGAGGAATTGCACGTAAGGATAAAGAAGATAAAATTTACCGTTCAGTACGTGAGAAATACAAAGCCGTTATTGACGATGTTGTAGAGTTATCACAAGCAGGACGTCCAGTATTAATTGGTACTACTTCCGTTGAGATTTCTGAGTTATTGAGTAGATCATTAAAAATGCGTGGTATTCAACACAACGTTTTGAACGCGAAACTACACAAACAAGAAGCTCAGATTGTTGAAGAAGCAGGAAAACCAGGGATTGTAACCATTGCAACCAATATGGCGGGTCGTGGTACGGATATTAAACTTTCTCAAGAAGTAAAAGACAAAGGAGGTTTAGCGATTATCGGTACTGAGCGCCATGATTCAAGACGTGTTGACCGTCAGTTGAGAGGTCGTGCAGGTCGTCAAGGAGATCCAGGAAGTTCTCAGTTCTACGTGTCATTAGAGGATAACTTAATGCGTTTATTCGGATCAGAGCGTGTAGCGAAGATTATGGATAGAATGGGCTTAGAAGAAGGAGAAGTGATTCAACATTCGATGATGACGAAATCAATCGAAAGAGCACAGAAAAAAGTAGAAGAGAATAACTTCGGTATTCGTAAGCGTTTGTTAGAGTATGATGACGTAATGAATGCACAACGTGAAGTAATTTACAAGCGTAGAAAACACGCGTTATTTGGAGATCGTCTGAAAGTGGATATCGCTAATATGATGTATGATTTATGCGAACGCATTAGCGAAACTAATAAATTAGCGAACGACTTCAAAAACTTGGATTTAGATATGATTCGCAATTTCGGAATTAACGATGTTGTGACAGAAGATCAGTTTAACAAAGAAGACGTTGTTACGTTGGCAAACAGATTGTATGAGAAAGCATTTGCGGCATACCGTGAAAAAGGACAACGCAGTGCTGCAGAAGCATTCAAAGTAATCAAAAACGTATACGAAAATCAAGAGAACAACTTCGAGCGTATTGTAGTGCCATTCACAGATGGGATGAAAACAATGAATGTTGTTACAAACTTAGAAACGGCGTATAATACGCAAGGAATGAGTTTAATTGATGATTTTGAAAAGAATGTTGTATTGTCAATTTTAGATGAGGCGTGGAAAAAACACCTTAGAAAAATGGACGAGTTAAAACAATCGGTTCAATTAGCTGTTCACGAACAAAAAGATCCATTGTTGATCTATAAATTCGAGGCATTCGAATTGTTTAAGAAAACAATGGCTGAAATGGATGCAGAGGTGACTTCTTTCTTAACTAAGGCTGACTTACCAGTTCAACCAGTACAAGAAGAAATTCAAGCTTAATTTTGGCTTATTCAATACAACAAAAGGGCTCTTATTGCAAGGGCCCTTTTTTTATGATAATAGGATGTTAAGACTTAATTTCTTGTACCTAATCGCTTAATAAAGTTGTAATTTTATAAAACAAATAAAAATTAGATGAGTATGGCTATTTTTGGCAAACCCTTTACGACTAAACACGGTACTGCACCGTTTTCTCAAATAAAAATTACAGATTATAAACCTGCATTTGATCAAGCCATCGCACAGTCAAAAGCCGATGTTGATGCAATTACAGCCAATCCAGAAGCTCCAACTTTTGCTAATACAATAGAAGCTTTGGCTTTTTCAGGAATGGATTTAGATATTCTAGCGAGTATCTTTTTTAACCTGAATTCTGCAGAAACCAATGATGAAATGCAGCAAATTGCCCAAGAAGTAGCGCCTTTGTTGTCTGAATTGGGGAATGATATTTTGCTGAATGAAAAGTTGTTTTTACGTGTAAAAAAAGTGTATGAGCAACTAGATCAACTGGATCTAACGGTAGAGCAACAGACGCTATTGACAAAAAGCTATAAGAACTTTGTTCGCAATGGCGCATTACTTTCTGAAGAGCAAAAGAAAAGTGTTCGCGCTATCGATGCAGAATTAGCTACAACGGCTTTAAAATTTGGAGAGAATGTATTAGCAGAGACGCATAATTATCAATTGCATATCACCAAAGAGGAAGATCTCAAAGGATTGCCTGAAGGAGCTATTGAAGAGGCTCATGCACTAGCAACACAAGAAGGCAAAGAGGGGTGGATTTTTACCTTAGATTATCCGAGTTATATCCCCTTTATGACGTATGCGGCAAATAGAGCTCTGCGCAAGGAATTGGCTATAGCAGCGGGAACAAAAGCTTTTAAAGCCAATGAATTTAACAACGAACAAAATGTGTTGACTATTGCAAAATTGAGACATCAACGCGCTACTATTTTAGGCTATGCAACACATGCTGATTTTGTTTTAGAAGAACGCATGGCACAGTCGCCGACAAAAGTCAATGCTTTTTTAAATGATTTATTGCTTAAAGCCAAACCTGCTGCAAGTAAAGAATTTGAAGAACTAACAGCTTTTGCTCAACAGCTTGATGGGATTGATCAGCTACAGAAATGGGATGGAAGTTATTATGCAGAAAAATTAAAACAAGAGCGCTTTAGCTTAGATGATGAAGTTTTAAAACCGTATTTCCAATTGGAAAACGTTTTGGATGGGGCCTTTCAAGTGGCAAATAAATTATACGGATTGATCTTTACTGAAGTTTTCGACATTGAAAAATACCACGATGAGGTGCGTACTTTTGAAGTAACTGATGAAAAGGGGGCTTTTATAGCCGTGTTTTATACCGATTTCTTTCCTCGTAAAGGAAAGCGCAATGGGGCTTGGATGACTTCATTTAAAAATCAATACATCTTAAATGGTGTAAACGAGAGACCTCATGTTTCAATTGTCTGTAACTTCACCAAACCAACAGCAACAAAGCCCTCTTTGTTAACTTTTAATGAGGTGACAACTTTATTCCACGAATTTGGTCATGCGCTACATGGCATGTTGGCTAACACGACCTATCCTTCTTTATCTGGTACAAATGTATATTGGGATTTCGTTGAATTACCAAGCCAAATTTTAGAAAACTGGTGTTATGAAAAAGAAACGCTAGCGCTGTTTGCCAAACACTATCAAACAGGTGAATTAATTCCGATGGAGTATGTCGAGAAAATTAAAGAAAGCGCTTCTTTTTTGGAGGGAATGGCAACTGTTCGACAGTTGAGTTTTGGTATGTTAGATATGGGGTGGCATGGACAAGACCCTACAGGAATTGTCAATTTAAAAGCGTTTGAACAAGAACAGTTCAAAGCAACTCAACAATATCCTGATGTAGCTGAAAACGCAATGAGTACTTCTTTTTCACATATTTTTCAAGGAGGGTATTCATCGGGATATTACAGCTATAAATGGGCGGAAGTTTTAGATGCAGATGCGTTTGCGTATTTTAAAGAAAAAGGCATTTTCAACAAAGAAGTTGCTACCGCATTTAAAGATTGTGTTTTGTCTCAAGGCGGAACAGATCATCCTATGCGCTTGTATAAAAAGTTTAGAGGACAAGAACCTACACCTGAAGCGCTATTGAATAGAGCAGGGTTATTAGCATAAAAATGAAAAAGAGTTCCAAAATAATTTGGGACTCTTTTTTACACTTAACAACATCACTTTTTCTTTTTTCAACTTATCTTTTAATCCTTATCGGATTGTCTTTTATCTTTCTAATGGAGTTAAAAAACTTAAAAGAAAAACAATTTAACTACCTAATTGCCTTTTTGTTTTAAAACTCTTAGTCAAATATAGTATAAAATGAATTTATTGACAAATAAAAACATAAAAAATCACTGATTTTAAATCGACTCTTTCTTTTGTTGAGATATTCTTATAAAAATTAGAGAAAAAAATCAGATTTTTAAAGAAAACACTCCTCTGAATAAATATATGTATCTATTGTTGTTGGTAATTCTTTTGCTTTTTGTAGCTCTTCTTGTAAAAAAGATATCGATTCTTCTTGGTTTTCTGTTGGATTTCTTTCTAAATCCGTTATTTCTTCCTGTAAATGAAGTATGTTTTTGTTTTTAACCTCTTTTAAGATTTGCTCTGCGAGAGTTGTAATGGCTGTAAATGTTAGTCCGTGAACTTGCTTAAAAAAAATAGCATTCCATTTATCGTAGTCAATATCATCTTCTTCAGTGTATAAATCTTCCGATTCTCCTATTTTGTTTGAAATAATCTGTATGGCTTTTTGCAAGCGCATTTGATCGGGTTCATTCAACATATTGAACATTTTCTCTTCTGATTCAGCGTATAATTCGGTTGAAGTACCGATAAGTGTGAGTTGTTCTTCTGGTGTAGATTCCGCTACAGTTTCGGTTGGTGTAATCGCGTTGATTGGCGATAGCTGCTGCTGTTGCGCTGTTGAGGTGTTTTTGGAATTACAGGCGATACATATCCCAAGAAGTAAGCTCATGATTGCAATTCTATGTCGCATATATTTTTATTTGCAAATGTAATAGAATTCACAAATTGAGAAAAAAAACACAAAAAAAAGGTGTTGCTCAGCAACACCTTTTGAAAATAGATTAATTCCAAGTTCCGAATTTACCTGTATTAAAATCGTCAAAAGCTTGAAGTAATTCTTCTTGTGTATTCATAACGAAAGGGCCGTAATGGGTAATAGGTTCTTTAATAGGTAATCCAGCCAGAACGAGAACAATGGCGTCTTCTATTATCTCTACTGAAAATTGCTCACCATCGTGTGCCATAACAGCAACGTGATCCTGCTGTACTTCGGAGCCGTTGACTTTAATACGTCCTTCCACAACCAGCAACAACGTGTTATAAGTAGTTGGAAATTCATAGGTAACACTTGCCCCAGTTTGTGCTTTTAGGTTTGACATATGGATAGGAGTGAAGGTGGTCGCTGGTCCTTTTACACCTTGATATTCTCCTGCAATTACTTCTATAAAACCTCGTCCATCT
This sequence comes from Myroides sp. C6-3, assembly GCF_050522425.1. Classification (NCBI taxonomy): domain Bacteria; kingdom Pseudomonadati; phylum Bacteroidota; class Flavobacteriia; order Flavobacteriales; family Flavobacteriaceae; genus Myroides; species Myroides sp. C6-3. The sequence goes on from NZ_JBMVQP010000007.1 coordinate 68,750, forward strand.
GCAAGGTTGTAGTGCGGCATTTGTGCGTGTTCAATGGCCTGATATTTCGGTTGCTCTTTTTTGGCCTCAGCGGGAAGATTAACCCATAACTGTACCATTTGGAATTCACCTCCTGTTTTACTCCATTCTGTTTCGTGAAATTCTTTGTGTAATACACCCGAAGCAGCAGTCATCCATTGTACATCTCCTTCTCCAATAACTCCACCACCTCCACTGCTGTCGCCGTGTTCTACACGTCCTTTATAGGCTATCGTAACTGTTTCAAATCCCTTGTGTGGATGAACACCAACCCCTCTTGGAATTTCACTTGGTCCAAAGTGATATTTGGAGTTGTAGTCAAACATAATGAAAGGATCCATGCGCTGCATACTCATTCCAGAAACACCCGGAATAAAGTTGTGTACTCTAAAACCATCTCCTACAAAATGTGCAGGTCTTGGTGCTGCGATTTGTTCAATATTTTTTGTTTTCATATCCTTTTTATTTATACTCAAAGTTACTTCATGTAGGATGAAATCTACTTAATCTAAAACAAGAATGGAGAGAGGAGTGAGGAGAGAAAAAGTTATCAGTGATCTGTTATCAGTGATCTGTTATGAGTTATCGGTAGATTTTTCTGAAATAGCAAGTACTTTCTTTAAAGGAGAATCTCATCATCTCACCGACTCACCGAACAACAAACAACGTACAACAAACAAAAAATCCGAAGCATTTGCTTCGGATTTTCTTATTTTTTAGTAGAACCAATGTGACGCATGGCATCTCGAACCATTTGAAAGAGTTCAGAGGAGTAGACAAAGTCTACGACATCTTCATTGTCTGTTTGTATAATTTCTTTATTTGTTCCTGACCAAGCTAGAACGCCATTTTTTAAGAAAACGATATGTTCACCAATTTCCAAAACAGAGTTCATATCATGGGTGTTAATTACGGTTGTGATATCGTATTCATGTGTGATCTCTTGAATCAGGTTATCGATAACGATTGCTGTTTTGGGATCTAGTCCAGAGTTGGGTTCATCGCAAAATAAATACTTAGGGTTATTTACGATTGCACGTGCAATGGCTACCCTTTTTTGCATTCCTCCTGATATCTCAGAAGGTTTCTTTTTATTGGCATTAATTAATTTTACACGGTCAATTACCTCATTTACGCGGTGCATAATCTCCTTATCGCTTTTGTTGGTGAACATGCGCATAGGAAAGGCAATATTCTCTTCTACTGTCATGGAATCAAAAAGAGCACTACCTTGAAAAACCATTCCGATTTCCGTACGCAGGTCACGACGTTGGTTTTTGTTCATATCTGCGTAATCTCTGCCATCAAAAAGAATCTGTCCATTATCATGTGCGTGAATACCTAAAAGTGTTTTTAAGAATACCGTTTTTCCAGATCCACTTTGTCCAATGATTAAATTGGTTTTTCCCGTTTCGAATGTTGTGGTAATCCCTTTCAAAACCATGGAACCATTAAAAGACTTTTCTATGTTCGTAACTTTAATCATCTTGTTAATTGCTTAAAAGTAGAGAGGTTAATATATAGTTTGTAAGGATAATGGCAACACTGGTCCACACGAAAGCAGTTGTACTTGCTTTTCCAACTTCTAACGCACCACCTTTCATATAGTAACCAAAGAAAGAAGGAATCGTTGCTAAGAGGAAACCGAAAAGGGTTGTTTTTATAAAGGCATACGTAATGTGGAAAGGGATAAAGGTATCTTGTAATCCGACGATAAACTGTTCTGAGGTTACAAAATTTCCCATTACACCACCGAACCATCCACCTAGAATACCCAAAAACATACTGATACCAATCACGAAAGGATACAAAAGAACTGCCACCATTTTAGGGAAAACAAGGTAGTTTAACGAACTAACTCCCATTACTTCAAGGGCGTCAATCTGTTCCGTAACACGCATAGTTCCAATACTAGATGTAATAAAAGAACCCATTTTTCCCGCCATAATGATCGAGATAAACGTTGGCGCAAATTCTAGTATAACCGATTGTCTAGTTGCAAACCCAATAAGGTATTTCGGAATTAAAGGATTGGTTAAGTTTAAGGCTGTTTGAATCGCAACAACACCTCCAACGAAGAAAGACAAGAAACATACAATACCCAAAGAACCAATGATTAAATCATCTATTTCTTTGAATATCAGTTCTTTCATTACTTTCCATTTGGTCATTTTGCTGAAAATTTCTTTTAGCATAATAAAGTATTGACCAATATTTGTTAATCCAGTTTTAATCATAAAAAATAAATATCGGCTAAATTACCAATTACAAATGATTTTTAAGGTTTATAAATTTAAAAAAGTACTAAAACAGTTTAGACTTTATTTTATTCCAGCGGTATTGACGGATAAATTTTCCTTGTTCTTCCTTGACTAGATAAGGTTCTTTTCTTGCCTTTGCTTTAAAATAGCCCTTGATATAATCGATGAATAGTAAAGGTTTATTTTTTTTGGATGCAAGCTTTACACTGGCGATAAGGGTAATCAAAAGGCCATAATGTAAGCGATAAAAAGCTTCCCCTTGCTTGTACCTTGCTGTTTTGTCGTACTGAGCTCCTGTCGGTTTTAGGTGTTTAATTTGCAAATCTAGACGAACGAGGATGTTCCAATTGTAATATCTACAAAGCAATTCGTCTACTGTATCCCATCCCATAGCAGGTTGTAGTCCGCCAATTTGCTCAAAACAGGCTTTTCGATACGCTTTGAAAGCTCCTCGAATATGATCTTTATCGGTAAGGTTTTCCACAACCCATTGCTTGTTTTTTTCTATTAAGGCTACACCGCCTGCCATACCTAATTGAGGATCGCGTTGAAATTCATAGCTGATAGATTCAAAGTAATGAGGAGGTAGAATTAAATCTGCATCCAATTTTACAATATAATCAAAGGATATTTCTTCAGGTAGTTGCGTCAATCCATAATTGAAGGCTTGAATTACTTTACTTCCAGGAAGGTGAATTGCTTGTGATTCTTTGGTACAGAGGTGAAGCCATTCGTATTGTTTGGTAAATGCTTCAACGAGAGAAGCCGTTTGATCAGTAGAACCATCGTTGACAATCATAACCCAAGTCGGAAGTACGGTTTGCGCTGCTAAACTTTGCAAGGTTTGTTCAATATAGTTTGCTTCATTGTAAGCGGGGATAATCGCAATGTACTTCATGGGGTTGAATATTTACACAAGTGAATGGGGAAGAAGGATGACTCTTCTCGATCTTCACACACAAAAATATAAAAAAATGTAGTTAAGCATAGAATAGCCAGTATATTTGTAAGAACGAATCAAGGAAACGCATATCATGGGGAATGGTATTTCAACCAAACAAGCTTTTTTATTTACTTTAATCAATTACATTGGGGTATTGATTGGGGTAGTTTCAACGGTTTTGATTTATCCCCAAGACAAAGAAATGTTGGGGATTATCCGCTTTGTAGATGCCTGTGCTCAAATTATGTATCCTATTATTGCACTGGGAAGCACCCATGCCTTGATTAATTTTTACCCGCAATTGACTGAAAAGTTGCAACAAAAATTGTTTAGTTACAGTTTACTTTCCCTAGCCAAGCTAGCAGTATGGGTGGGAGTGGCCTTAGTTGTGATTCGCTTATTTAATCGCGATTCATCCTTTACGTATGTGTTGTATGCTTTTCCTTTGGCAATTGCTATGGCATATATTGAGTTATTTCGAAGACAAGCAACTAATTTGCAGAAAATATCCTTTCCGACCTTCTTTGAGAAAATTATCCCTAAAATAGCCTTGCCAAGTATATTTCTGCTTGCAATTTACACGTCGATGACCCTAGATCAAGGACTCGTATTTTACATTTTGAGTTATGGTGTAATAACTGTTGTAATAGGAAGTTACATTTATAAATTATACCCCTATAAATTGAGTAAGCATTATGATGACTTATTCGATCAAGTAAAGAAAAAGGATTATTATGCGTATAGTTTATTTGCTTTTGCAGGGAGTTTTGGTTCTTTCTTTGCGTTTCGTGTGGATTCGCTCATGATTCCCTATTTCATTTCTTATGAGGCCAATGGAACCTATACTATTGGAGTTACTTTAGCCTCAACACTTGCTATTCCTGCAACAGGTGTCTTTGCTTTGTATGCACCCGTCATCTCAGATTTGATTAAGAATGTACAGCTTAAAAAACTCAACGAGAAGTATAAAGAAGTTGCTCGGGTGATGTTTTTTATAGGGATGTTACTTTTTTCCTGTGTAGCTGTGGGGATAGAACCGTTATTTAAATTATTGCCAACGTATGAAAAATTAGCCCCTTCTCTTCCTATTATTTATTTGTTGGGAATAAACGGGGTGATTAATATGTCAACGGGATTTAACTCTGAAATTATTTCCTATTCGAAGTACTACCGTTTTAATTTGAGTTCGATTCTCTTTTTAATGGTGTTGAATGTAGGAATGAACTATTGGTTTTTAACCCAAACGACGTATGGTATTTTGGGGGTAGGATTAGCTTCTTTGCTTAGTCTGACGTTGTTTAACTTGGGAAAAGTGATTTACATTTACCTCAAGATGAGATTATGGCCTTTTGACTTGCAATTTGGCAAGTTATTCGGCTGTATGTTATTCATTTTGGGGGTAGGTTTTTGTATTCCCGTTCTAAATGACAGTAATCTTTTAACGCTTTGTGTGCGTGTAGGATTTGTCTTGATTTGCGGTATCCTAGTTGTGTTCAAAACCCCGTGGGTATCTTTAATACAACAGCGTTTTTTAACGTTTATCAAGCGCTATTGGCATTAATTTTCCGGAATTTCTTTTTTCTTAATTTTCGTCAATAATAAGATGGTAAAAATAATACAGCTACTTCCCAACCAATCTAAAAATTCAAATTGAACGCCGAAGTAAAAAACGGCAATTAGCGTTGCAGATAAGGGTTCTGCACAAGCGAGTAAACTCGCACGTTGAGGACCGATTGTATTGATGGCATCTAAGAAGATATAGAAGGAGATTAAGGTTCCGAAGAGGATGATAAAAGCCACTGCCCAAAAGGTTTCCATGTCCCATATTCCAGGGAAATTGACAGGAGGATAAACAATAGCCATTCCCACTCCCGCAATAAGCATGCTCCAACCAATAATAACAATAGGGCTGTATTCTTTCAATAAATGGACGGGTAAAATAGTATAGGCTGCTAAAGCTATAGCAGAGATTATTCCCCATACAAGAGCCGTGGGTGTGATTGTTAGACTTTTGATGTCACCATGGGTAACGAGTAAGAAGGTTCCCAACATCGCTAGTCCAATGGCTAAAATTTCAATCGGTTTAGGCCATTTTTTTAAGCGTAGCGCTAAGTAAATTGCAATAAAAACAGGACCGATATACTGTAGAACCGTTGCTGTTGCCGCGTTGGAGTGAAAAATAGTAATGAAATAGGAATACTGTACTAGTAGCATCCCTAGAAAACTAAAAACAACCAATTGTGAGGCGTATTTTTTGTTTTTCCATAGTTGCCAAACGTCTTTATCTCCTTTCACGATTCCAAGTGACAGCATGATACTACCAGAAATTAAAAGGCGAACCGTTACGAGCCATTCGGCATTGAAATTTTTCTCGTTGAACAAGAATTGAGCAAATGCTCCTGAAACACCCCAAAGTGCGGCAGCAAAGATTGCTGCTGAGAAACCTAGAAACTTATTGTTTAGTCCCATAATAGGCAATACAGATGATTAAAATAACAAAACCGCTTAGCTCTGATAAAAGCTAAGCGGCGGCAAAGGTACGTATTTCCACGTAAAATGAGCTTTTTTTTCGTTTGACTACGGTGTTTTTTTATTGAATTGAACTACATAGAGAATCAATAACAACAAACAAAAGATGAGTACCGTATAGCGAATACTTAATTGAAATTGCGTATTGATGGCACCAGATGAGGAAATCACAAAACTTGTAAAAGATGTAATGATATAGGTTAACCCACCCATTAATCCACCTGCTGTACCTGAATTATTGGGAAAATACAACATGGTGGTGGTAAAGAAGTTGTTAAACAGCGTACCTGAACAGATGTGAATTAAAAATAAACCAAACATTAAAAGGTATAAATTTTCAATATAGTAACTCGCACAGACCAAAACAAAGGCTAAGGCGAGTTGTGTATATATGGGTTGAGTGATACGGGGTTTAAAGGCAAGATGCATTCTTCTTTTTCCAATTAATCCACCAAGCATCCAAGAAAAGCCCAACAAAAGCGTACAAGAACCAATGACAATTGAGTTTTGATTGAAGGTATTTTCGATGAGGAATGGACCTGCGATGTTGAAAATCATCACAATTGAATAACTCATTCCCAAAATAAAAATGCCCAGGATGAAGTTTTTGTTGCTCAGCATCGTTTGGTAGACTTGTAGGGTTTGATTTAGATTGAATTTCTTCTTCTCTGCCAGGCTCTCTCCACTGATCAGTAAATCAAGAACAAAGAGCAATAGCGCGTAGAAGGAGAGAAAATAAAAATTCGCCTGCCAAGAAAACAAGTCGTCGAGATATCCACCTAAGAAAGGGGCTAATATGGGACCACAGGACCAAACCACAGTAAAGTAACTCAAGTAGTGTATGCGTTGCTTTTCTTCGTAAATATCCATGAATATCGCTCGGGTTGCAACAACTAAAACCGAAATGGCGATTCCTTGTATAATGCGCAGTAAACAGATAAAAAAAATATCACTAGTAAAGGCAATCAGTGTACTAGATAATGCGATAAAGAGCAAGGCAATTAAACGCGGTTTATACCGACCGATGCTATCGAGTACACTTCCTATAAAAAGTTGAGAAATTCCATAGCTCAATAAATAGCAGGTCAAGGTAAGTTGGACTTCTTTTTCGGTAACCGCTAGGTCATTAGCCATGGAGGGAAAAGAAGGTAAATAAATATCCGTTACAAATCCAGAAAGGGGAATTGAACTAAAGGCTAGTATTGTGGCTAGCTTTTTTCTTTGGTTTGTAGCTTCTCTAAGCATAGGGTGAATTGTTGTTTTACTGGCTACAAATGTAAAATAAGCGACTGTACTATACCTTAAAAAAATTGACCAATTGCCCTTGGTCCTTATCACAGCCGCTGACCACGCACAAAAATGAGAATATAACCATTTTTAAAAACTTTTTTTATACGTTGTGTGTATTTTAATTAAAAACATCAAAACATAATTTTTTATAGGTAATTCTGTTTTAATGTTTGTTTTTTGAGTTATTTTATGGGTTTTGATTGTGTATATTGCGTTTAATTAGGTTAAAATTCAAACGCATTTTTGGTTTTTAGAAGTAAGGTATGTAAAAGTGGAATGTTTTTTGCAGCTGTATAAAATCAACATAAATAATGTTTTTTACGTTCACAACTTAGGAAGGGAAGACCTTAAGGGGGTGGAAAGAAGTTATTTCAGGTAAAGGGGAAATTAATTTCAATTTTTTTTTAAAATGGATAAGTTTGTTAAAGGTTTAGTGTTGTTAATTACAATTGTACTTGTATTAAACCTATTTGATTTTTTTGGGTATATCCACGTGGATTTGATTTGTTATGCACTTTTGGTTTTAAGTGGAATTTATTTTTTGATTCGAAGATATCGAATTCAATAATAATGTAATCCAAATCAAGCAATTCACAAAAAGATATATACTAATCAATTAGTTTGATGTTTTTTCATTAAAATATCAAATTGTTTTTGCGTGCGATAGCACGGCGTAAGATTTTTTATTTATTTTTACTATGTCGCTGAGTTAAAAAATAGGGATTACTCTACTTTAACCTGTACAATCAGCGGAGATTTAGATCGAAAGATCGTGTTTTAATTTACAGTAAACACAGTAAGTGTGATTGACGTAGTAGTTTCAACTAAGTGCTCCGTTCATTCAGTTCTCCCTCTACTTACATCTGTTTATTGTTTCAACTATTTTTTAAGAGTAAAGATCCTCTTCTTTTTGTATTTCAATAGGAGATACAACGGAGTGATTTGTCTGTTGATAAAGGCCATTCGCGAAGGTGTTTTTATATTTTCTCGATCGAGAAGTAGACCAAAATAGCCGAGTAAAGTCTCAAAACTTAGCTTGATTTAACCAATTTAATTTATTGAAAAAATGAAAGAATTACAACTCACACTGGAAACAATTGAAACCAAAGAAATTTCGTCTATGTCAGTTCCGATGTCAAACGAAATGGATGTTTACGCCTGCTGTAGCTGTTGCTGCTGCTGTTAGTATTAACGCCAGTAATGCCATTTGATTCGAATCGGGATTACTGGCTTTTTATCCCCTTAACCCATGATGAAAAAAGAAAAATGGAAAATAATACAAACGGATAGTGAGGAGTATTTTTTGCTATCTGATTCCACTACGATAAAAAAAATTAAAGGAAAATCTGCTCCAGCCATGATTGCCGTTTTAGCCTCTATTCAAGAGGAAAAACCAATGGACACTCTCGTGTTGGATTGCTGTCCTTCTTTTCTTCAAAAGGAAAAACGAGAGGATCTTGTCTCTTGGTTAGTGGAGAATAAATTTATTCATCTCGAAAGTGTCACGCCAGCACCGTTGTATGTTGATCTCATCGGAGAATTTGGCAAGGAGCAGCAGTTGTTGGACACTTTTATTAAAGGACTACCTGAGCAGATTCAAATCAATCGCATCTACAATTTATCTGATGGGGTAAATCTTGAATCTGTGGAAGAAAGTGAATCAGTAGCACTGACGTTGTTAGTAGGACCTTTTTTTTACAATGCTCAAACTGTAGAGCAGATCAGCCTATTTCAGCAAACAAGAACTTCAGATTTTTTGTTTGTCGAGTTTTATGAAAATGGTTTATTACTCGGTCCTTTAATGAATAGTTCGAAAGATACGGTTTGTTTAGCTTGTGTAGAAACGCGAAAGATCTTCAATTTATCGAATCCCGATCTATTGATTAATCACTTGTGGACCAAAGAAAGATTGGAAGAACATCCGATATCTGTATTTACTATAGGATCATTTCCTGTTTATACTTCTTTTATTTACAATGAACTCCAACGAATCTTGTTGCGAAATAACAAAGTTCTGTATGACAAGGCTTTTTTTATCGATTTTAATCAGTACAAAAATCAGTCGTTTCGCGTGCTAAAATCGCCTTCTTGTGGGATTTGCAATATGTTATCTTTATACAATCCCTTATGACAAGTACATTATATGGAGAGTTGGGGTTTTTAAATAAACCCCAACTAACGGTGCCTCGAAATTTGTATATGCCTGCTTTTTTACATGAAGTGGTGTGTTTTTCGGATCATTTATTTGTTGTAAACAATCAAAGGGCAACTATTTTAGGTGGAGGAATATCTTCCAACAAAGAACAAGCAAGTATTGCTGCATTAGGGGAGTACTTGGAGCGGTATGCTTCTAGTTTTCAGCTTTCAAACGCGTTAATAGCAGGAAGTTATTCGCAACTGAAGCACACCTATACTTGTTTCAATCCTCAGGATATTGCTTATTTTTCAGAGGATCAATATCGACAGCCATCGTTTAAGCTAAAGCGCTTAACGGCAGCTTGTCAAACGCATTGGATCCGAAGTGTAAATTACATAACCCAAGAAGAAATTCTCTTGCCTTTTTTTATGGTTAACGTTGAAAATATTGTTGGAGACGGAATGTACCATAAGAATACGTCTACGGGAACTGCTTGTCATACGGTTGTTGAAACCGCTATTCAAGGGGGGCTGTTGGAGTGTATTGAACGAGATGCCTTTGCGAAGTTTTGGTATACTCAACGCTCCAAGAAATACACCAAATATGCTCAATCGTTTCTCTTAGATCGGTTTAAATCGGATGAGGTAATTCGCAATTTATTCGACAATAATCGGGTGAAAATTATCGCGTATGACCTCTGTCAAGAGGCACTTTGTCCCACTTTTGTTGTTTTTATCCTATTCAAGAAAAACGGTAAGATTTACCAAAGTGTTGGTGCGGCTTCTCGATTAGAAAAAAAGGAAGCGCTGATCAAGGCAACGATTGAAGCTTATCAAGGAATTGCGTATACGGAGTTTACGAGTAATCAATTTAAAAATGTACTGCTAAGAGAAAAAATAGGGGCTTTTAATTTTACAGCAATTGATTCGTTTAAAAAGCACTACGCTTTATACAATCTTTATCCAGAGTTGATGCACTATAGTCCCCTGCTAACAGATGTTATGGGGGATCGCGATTATACGACGATCTGGGAGGAAGTATATCCACATCATTTGAGCAATTTGTCTCCTTGTGAATTACTGAAAAAGGGAATTAATGAAGTGTATATTTCCCATTTGAGTACTGTTGACACGAAACAATTAGGGTTTGAAATCATTAAGGTGGTTACGCCTCAACTGCATCTGTTAACGGGTGATTTTAATTATCCTTATCTCGGATTGTTTGATTCGAAAGCGGATTTGTTTACTGAATTTCCACATCCATTTCCTTAATTATAAAACTATGAAATCATTGAATTATAAATTCCCGCCTTTTTTGTTGGCAGGGATGTTACTCCTTGCTGTACTTTGGAGTGTATCTAGTAGCGGCAGTGTCCCAAGAGGTACTGTGGATGGCTCTGAACAGGAATGCTTTGTCTTGTCTTGTGATACGAGTAGTGAAGCAAAAGAACGATCTGTTTATCAAGAGCGAATGGATAAGGTTGTAAACCAGTTACTCCAACATCGCGATATTCAGGGACTAAACCAAGCGATAAAAAAAGTTGACGTAGAACTTCAAGGGTTTTATAAAGCGTATTGGAAAAGTTATTTATACTACTATGAAGCGGTTTATTACAAGACGATAGAGAAAAAGGAGAAAAAAGCAGAAGAGGCAATCTTGATGGCTTTGCATATTCTAGAAGAAAAGTCGTACGAAAACTCTGAGTATTACGCTTTGTTGGCGGCTTGTACTTCTTTTTCTATGCCGTATGTCAATATCATTAAACTGAGTAAGGTTTCTTCCAATGTTCTTGCTTATGCACAGAAGGCACTAGCCTTGAATAAGGCAAATCTACGTGCCTACGAAGTTTTAGCTTCTCATAATTTTCATACGCCTAAAATGTTCGGTGGAATGGAAAAGGTAGAGGAATACGCGTTAAAAGGTTTAGCCTGTCCTGATGCGTTAGACGCAACAGCTTATACTCCGTCTTGGGGGCGTGTTGAGCTGTATTCTCTTTTAATACAGTATTATAAATTAGAGGGGCGGACATCAGATCTTGAACAAATACAGCGAAAATACGCTACTCAATCTTAGCCTTATGACACAAGAAGATATTTTGAATTTGTTGGCAGAACATCAGTTGAGTGAGCCAACTTTGGCTTTTCTTGATCAAATTAAGTTCAAGCGATACGACAGAGAGTCTAGAGAAAAATTTACTCTAATTAGCTATGTCAACAATAATCCAAACCTGCAAAAAAGGATTTATGAGGCTTGCTATGACGTTGGCTTTTGTCCTACTTTTTCTCTCCCTTCAGAACGTAATCCGTCTGCTGCTTTTTGGGCGTTAAATCAACTTAATAAGAAGAGAAAAAGCAGTCGAACGTTTGCAATAGAGCCTTTGACTCTACAGGATATTAGCGGTTTTTTGCAACTTTTTTATACGCTTACGGGCTGTGAAATAGTTGATTTTAAAGGAACTGAAATAACTAAATATACAAGGAATATTGCATCGGGAGGGGCTTTATATGCAACAGAAATATACGTGATCAATCACCGAATAAAAGAGTTGCCTTTGGGGGCTTATCGCTATAATGTTGTTGACTTTACCTTGGAACTAGTAAAACCTTTGGATACCAAAGAATCCATGAATGCGTTTTATGAAACAATCATGAAAACTCCAACGGCGGTAATTGATTTTGAACAGACGTCTGCTTTTGTTGTGTTCTCGTCTATTTTGAATAAACACTCTTTCAAGTATAAAGATTTTGGGGTTGTGCTTTCGCTTGTCGAAATTGGAGAATTTGTTCATGCAGCTTACTTAGCTGGTGCGGCTTTAGAGATCGGTTGTTGTGTGTTTGGCGGAATTTTAAGCAATCAACTCAACGAGTTGCTTGAATTGAAGAGTAAGTTGCATCAACCTTTTTTGTGTATGGCAATTGGCAACTTAAAAAAAGAGGAAGAATGAAACTCAATGATATTGTGTACATGGAGGAAAATGAGGACTATTTAGTACTCCAACTCAGAGATGTAACATCTTTGATCAAGTTGTCTAAAATAGAATTTGAGATTATTTCTCGATATAGTTCTTCTTTGAATAAGCTAGAGGTTATTCAGTTCTTTGCTGATCGAATTCTCATAACCGAACCTCAATTAGATGCTTTAGTCGATTTGGCACAACAGCTGAAACTTTTAGTTGATCCAGCTACTTTATCGTCTACACCCTTAGTACAGCTAAAGGGAAAACGCAAAAAAGCAATATGGGAAGTTTTAACATTGGATTTTACGCATCGTCGTCTAGAGCGATTTGGAGAGCAAAAGAAGGTGCAAGATATTGTTCTTGTTACGTTTATGTGTTTGGCAACGGTGATCTTATTCTTTTTGGTTGCACGTCCTTTTTCCTTTAGTGAGCATTATAAACGCACCTTGTATTTAGTACCTTATTCGTTTAGTAGCCTTCTTGTTTTTATTTATTTAGGTGCTTTTTTAAGTATGGTGATTCACGAACTCGGGCATTACTTTTTTTATAAGCGGTATCAGGGAAAAGGTTCTGTTTTTGGTGTTGGACTTTTGTTGTTTGTTATTCCTGTGTTTTATAATAAACTAGTTATCCAACAGGTAAAAGTCAGAAAACATCGCCTGTTGATTTATGCGGGGGGATTTATTTTTGATATGCTTGTTGTACTTGTTGTTTTGGGGAGTGTAAGGTGTCTAAAGGATCATCTACCCGTTTTGGTGTTTATTGGTTATTCGATGTTGATTTCGATATTCATTCGTTCTTTGTTTAATTTGAATGTTTTTTTACCGCAAACGGATGGGTATTATGTGTTGAGTGATTGGCTGAATCAAGAGCAATTGTTTCGTGTTTCGTCTCTTGCTTTTTGTAAACTTTTTAAGGGGAATATTACGTTAAAACAGCTGCTGTATAGCGGTTTTTTCTTGCTGAGTTGTGCGTCAATTGCTGGAGCGTGGTTTTGTTTTGCTACGCCGTTACTGTTGTTTTTTTACTATGTTTTCTCGTTGTAAAAGAGGGGTGATGATCGTGATATTGAATGTGTTTTTTTTGTCTTCGTACGCACAAGAAGGTGGAACAGATTCTTTGTCCCAAGCTTTGGGAGAAATTGTCATTGTCAATACCAATCCCATTGCCGAAAAATACGCCAGTATTCAGCTCAAAAAAATGGAGGTGTACTTTAATCCTGCTTCTAGTGGGGATCCATTAAAGGCAATAGCGCTTTTACCCCTTTCAACCAATACGAGTGAAAGTGCAGCTCCTATGTTGAGAGGAGGACGAGCAGATCAATCGCTAGTCTATCTCAATGGGGCTCCTATATACAACCCCACACGCCATGCACAAGAAGATGGAGTAGGGAGTTTTTCACTGTTTAATACTGAAATGATTGATCGTCAAGATGTCTATGCAAGTAATCCACCGTTGACGTATGGAAATTCAAGCGCAGGGATTGTTTCCATTGAAAGTACGAAGTCAATGGATCGCGATTCTTATCAAGCTGTTGCAGCGCTATCTACCTTAGGGCTGCAACTCAATAAAAAAATAGGAAAAACAGATTTTGTTCAGTTTTATGCGAACACACAGTTTTCAGATGTTCTCAAAGCGATAAACAAGCGAAGTTTGGAAGACTTAAACTCTTTTCAGTCGAAGGATGGAGGGTTGAATTTGAGGATTAAATTCGCTCCAAGACTTGTGTTGAACAGCTATAGTTATGCCATAGAGGAGTACTATGATTCCAAAAGTTATAATTTGGTGTATCGCGCGGATGCACAAGCAAATCAAAGGCGTTTTTTTACGGTCAATACCTTGGCGTATACTAGCGCAAAATCCCTGTTTAAACTGGTGAGTTTGGGCGATTGGAGTACGAATACGTATCAGTTTAAAACGATTGATTCTCACGTGAAAAACAAGCAATTTTACTTGGAGATCTCTCATAAATACCACCTTATGTATAACTGGAATCTTCAGTATGGAGGATCGCTTGCAACGAACCACTATGCGTATAAAGAGATAAAACCGCTTTATTATTATGCGATGGAGAAGGAGCATCCAACAGTTGCTCAACGTGAAGATAAGCAGCTTGAGACAGCGTCTTTGTATCTGTATACGGATTACAAATTTAGCAATCGACTGGGGGTATCCTTGGGAATTCGAAAAAATACGGGGATTAAAGAGAAGCAATTTGATTTTTGGAGTCATCAAGTTTCTGCTTTTTACAAAGTCAATGCCAATCATCGATTTATTGTTGGATTAGGAACGTATCACAGCTATACTCCGCCCAATTATTACAATCATCAAATAGAGGTAATGCGCAGTAAGCAGTTGGCTGTCGATTATTACTATGAAAGGGGAAATACCGCCATAACGGGAGCTGTGTATTGGAAAAAAGATCAAGGAAAAGAACAGCTCTCTGCGCTAGAGCAAGTCTCTAATCAAGAAATTTTGGGTTTTGAATGGTCGTATACGCAACTGTTTAATCGCTTTTTTTCGTTGGCGCTATCCAATTCAGTTTTGAGACGTGAACAAGAGATTAACCAAGAGCATTATACCCATTGGGCATTATTTAGCAAAGCACAATTGACTTATTCGAATCCGAAATACCTAACAGCTTCTGTCGTTTGTAATAGTCACCCAGGTGATCCGTTTATTCCCCTTGGTGCGGCTTCATATGAACCTCATTTAAACGTATTTATACCTCAAGTGGAATCTTCTAAAAAAGAATACATGAACTCGTATTTCCGGATAGATTTAACTGTAAATCGATTGTTTCCTATAGGCACTCATTACTTGATCGCTTACTGTTCGATTGTAAATCTTTTGGATCGAAAGAATCAAAGAAAACCATACTATGCTTCAGATTACACGCGTTTCTATTATCAAGATTTTCAACGAAGAGTACTTTATTTAGGGATACAGTTTAAATTTTAAATTTACTTGTGGGGTATGACGTTTGGTAATCAAAAAAAAACGCCATCTGTTTTGATGGCGTTTTGTTATGATATTACAATGAATTAGTTTTCAAGGTATGCTTCGATTGGTGCACAAGAACAAACTAAGTTTCGGTCTCCATATGCGTCATCAATACGACGTACAGTAGGCCAGAATTTGTTTTCAGCAACGTACTCTAATGGATAAGCTGCTTTTTGTCTTGAGTAAGGAAGATCCCAATTATCAGCCGTTAATAATGCTAGCGTATGCGGAGCATTTTTCAACTCGTTTACTGGGTTCTCAATTGTTGCATTTTCGATTTCTTGACGAATAGAGATCATCGCATCACAGAAACGATCGATTTCTGCTAAGCTTTCACTTTCTGTAGGTTCGATCATTAACGTACCTGCTACAGGGAAAGAAACCGTTGGTGCGTGGAAACCGTAATCGATTAAACGCTTAGCGATATCAGTTACTTCAATTCCTTTTTCTTTGAATTCGCGAACGTCAACAATCATTTCGTGTGCAGCGCGTCCTTTTTCACCTGTATATAGAATAGCGTAGTGCTCTTCTAATCTAGATTTCATATAGTTGGCATTCAAGATCGCTGTTTGCGTTACTTTTTTCAATCCTTCCGTTCCCAACATAGAGATGTAACCGTAAGAGATTAAACATACTAAAGCAGATCCATAAGGCGCAGAAGAAATAGAAGTAATTGCATTTTTACCACCAACAGCCACTAAAGGGTTAGAAGGTAAGAATTCAACTAAATGTTCAGCCACACAGATTGGTCCAACTCCAGGTCCACCTCCTCCGTGAGGAATAGCGAATGTTTTGTGTAAGTTTAAGTGACAAACGTCAGCCCCAATAGAAGCTGGGTTTGTAAATCCAACTTGTGCATTCATATTCGCACCATCCATATATACTTGTCCGCCATTATCGTGGATAATTTGCGTAATTTCCATGATTGCTGACTCATACACTCCGTGAGTTGAAGGGTAAGTAACCATTAAACAAGAAAGGTTGTCTTTGTGTAACTCCGCTTTTGCTTTTAAGTCAGCCACATCGATATTTCCTTCTGGTGTTGTTTTCGTAACTACAACGTTCATTCCAGCCATTGCTGCAGAAGCAGGGTTTGTTCCGTGAGCAGAAGCAGGAATTAAAGCGATATTTCTTTGGAAATCCCCCCTTGAGTGGTGGTAAGCGCGAATTGCCATTAATCCAGCATATTCTCCTTGTGCACCTGAATTTGGCTGTAAAGTTGTTCCAGCAAATCCTGTGATAATATTCAATTTATGCTCTAAGTCTTTCAACATTTCAATATAACCTTGTGCTTGATCTAGTGGAGCAAAAGGGTGGATGTTGTTCCATTGACCATTGCTTAAAGGCAACATTTCAGCAGCAGCATTTAACTTCATGGTACATGAACCCAATGAAATCATCGATTGGTTTAATGCTAAATCTTTGCGTTCTAAACGCTTGATGTAACGCATTAACTCTGTTTCAGAGTGGTAGCTATTAAATACGTCATGCTCTAAGAATTTAGACGTACGTTTTAATTTAGCTGGGTAGTTGATTGCTTCTTCATTTAAAGCTGTGATGGTAAAGGCTTCTTTACCTACTGCTTGAGCGAAAATAGCGATGATTGTATTGATATCGTTTACGTTTACCGTCTCGTTTAAAGAGATTGAAATCGTAGTAGCATCAATGTAGTAGAAGTTTACTTGGTTCGCTTCAGCAATCGGTCTAACTTTTGCTGCATCTGCTTTTACAACGATAGTATCAAAATAAGCCGTATTGGTTTGTTCGATACCTAATTTAGCTAAGTTTTCTGCTACAGTGTTTGCTTTTGCATGTACTTGGTTAGCGATAAAACGAAGACCGTTTGGACCGTGATAAACAGCGTAGAAACTCGCCATAACAGCTAATAATACTTGAGCTGTACAAATATTTGACGTTGCTTTTTCGCGTTTAATATGTTGTTCACGTGTTTGTAAAGCCATACGCAAAGCTCTGTTTCCATCCGCATCTTTAGAAACACCAATGATACGACCTGGCATACTGCGTTTGTACTCTTCTTTTGTAGCGAAGAAACCAGCGTGAGGTCCTCCAAATCCCAATGGAATACCGAAGCGTTGTGTTGTTCCAACTACAACGTCAGCTCCTAGTTCACCTGGAGAAGTTAAGGTCACTAAAGACAAGATATCTGCTGCAACAGCTACTTTGATATCTTTTGTTTTAGCTGTATTAATGAAGTCAGCATAATCATATACTTGACCATATTTACCTGGGTATTGTAAGATTGCACCAAAGAAGTCTTCTGAAAAGTCAAAGGCTTGGTGATCTCCTACTACTAATTCAATTTCGAAAGGAATTGAACGCGTTTGTAATACAGAAAGAGTTTGAGGTAAAATTTCTTCAGAAACGAAGAATTTCAATGCTTTATTTTTCTTTTGATCTCTCGTACGTACATCGTATAGTAACATCATCGCCTCAGCTGCTGCCGTACCTTCATCTAATAAAGAAGCATTTGCGATTTCCATTCCTGCCAATTCAATTACGGTAGTCTGGAAATTTAATAGCGCTTCTAAACGACCTTGTGCAATTTCAGCTTGGTAAGGTGTATAAGCCGTGTACCAACCAGCGTTTTCAAATACGTTGCGAATAATAGGAGCAGGGCTAACAGATTCGTTGTATCCTAATCCAATATAAGAACGAAAGATTTTGTTTTTGTTCCCTAAATTTTGAATATAAGATAAATACTCATATTCTGTCATTGCTGGAGCAAGAGCTAAATCTTGTTTTAAGCGAATTGAAGTTGGAAAAGTTTCATCGATTAATTGTTCAATGTTATCAACTTTCACAGTTTTAAACATTTGTGCCATGTCCTCAGCACGAGGGCCAATGTGTCTTAAAGCAAATGCATTTGTTTTCATTTGGGCAAAATAATAAGTTGTGTATAAGCATACAAAAATAACCATAAATCTGAGATATATTAAGTATATTCCTAGTAATTTTGTTAATCTAAATATTCTGCCTTTTTAGGTTCAAAAAAACAGGATGAGAAAAGCCCTTACAACAGGATTTGATTTTTATCTCAAAGCGAGTGTACACGTTTCTTTCGCCGTGTTCGCCTTGGTGCAAATGACCTTTTATTTTTGTCGTTTACCCTTCGATTGGACGGTATCACTTCTCGCCTTTTCAGGTACGTTGTTTTCCTATAACTTTATTAAATATGCAGATTTTGTTGCGATTCATCGGCTCAACTTGTCGTTGAAGATGAAAACAATTACTTGTATGAGCTTTTTAGCGCTCCTTGTAGGAATAGGTTGCTTTTTCTTTTTACATATTCCTGCACAGCTAGTGACTATATCTTTATTGGTGCTGGCTGTTTTATATGCTGTGCCCATTTCCAAACGCGTACCTAACCTGCGCAATTGGTCAGGCCTAAAGGTGTATATCGTCTGTTTGTGTTGGGCAACAGTAACGTTGATCATCCCTATTCTAAACGCAAATGTTGAGCTATCTCTAGACATATGGATCAAGTTTTTACAGCGCTTTATTTTGGTGTTGATCCTTATTGGAATATTTGAAATCGTTGATTTACAGTATGATGAAAAGTATTTAAAAACCATTCCACAGCTATTAGGTACGCGTAAAACCAAGATTTTACTCACTCTTTTGTTGATTCCTTTTTTTGTGATTGAATTTTTTAAGGTAGGATTTCAACCCATACAAGCTTGGAATAACCTCATTCTTGTCTGCATCACACTGCTCTTTATTCTACGAGCTTCCCCAAAACGAAGTATTTATTTTAGCTTGTTTTGGGTGGAAAGTGTTCCAATTTATTGGTGGATTTTAGTTTTATTGGAACAGTAAAAAAAACGTTTTTCGGCTAAATGATCTCAATCTTTTCGCAAGAGATTTTTAGCTGAGTCTAAAAAAATGTATATTTGTACTTATAAAAACAACAAAGATGATACAACTTGTAAATGACGTTAAATCAAACGGAAATATAGTTTTCGTTTTAGGAAATGACAACACTGTTGAGGTTCCTGCTTTATTGAATGACTTTGTAAAAGCTTTTGAAGCAGGAGAAAAAGAAGAGGATTTTGCGAAAATTGGACCGCAATACTACTTCTTCGTTAAAGAGAATACGAATTTAGAAAAAATGCGTTTGGCAGGATTTAACATCCGCAAGCAATTAGATAAACAAGCGGCTACCTTGACAGTAGTAGGAAATGGCGAATCTACTTTGGCTTTGACAGAAGGGATAGCGCTGTCGAACTACCAATTTTTAAAGTACTTCAAGGAGAGAGAAACTATGCAATATGCATTGGAAAACATTGAGGTAAAAGGAAATTTTGACACGAAGCAAATCAGCGATTTAAACAATACCATCAAAGCTGTTTATTGGGCGCGTACGATGGTTAATGAACCAGTAAGCTATTTGACTGCGACGCAATTAGCAAAAGAGATTGAAGTTTTAGGTAATGAAGCGCAATTTTCGGTAAATGTCTTAGGTAAAAAAGAGATCGAAGCTTTGAGAATGGGTGGTTTATTGGCTGTTAACAAAGGGTCAGTGGAGCAACCAACGTTTACAATTATGGAGTACAAACCAGCGAATCCAATCAACAAAAAACCTATTGTTTTAGTTGGTAAAGGGGTGGTTTACGATACAGGAGGATTGAGTTTGAAACCAACTGCTGGATCGATGGACTCGATGAAGAGTGATATGGGAGGAGCAGCTTGTATGGCGGGAACCATCTATGCAGCGGCACTAAACCAAGTAAATGTTCACGTGATTGGGTTAATCCCAGCAACGGATAACCGCCCGGGTGGAGATGCATATGCGCCTGGTGATGTGATCACTATGTTCGATGGAACAACGGTAGAAGTATTGAATACAGATGCTGAAGGACGTATGATCTTAGGAGATGCGATTGCTTTTGCGGCAAAATATGAGCCTGAAGTAATTATCGATGCCGCAACTTTAACTGGGGCTGCTTTAGTGGTGGCTGGAGATATCGCTTCTTGTATTATGGGGAATGATGAAAAAACAATGCAAGCGATTATCGCTTCTGGATACAAAGTGCATGAGCGTTTGGCTCAATTGCCTTTCTGGGATGACTACAAAGACTTGTTGAAATCGAGTGTGGCTGATATGAAAAATATCGGTGGTCGTTTCGCAGGTACGATCACAGCAGGTAAATTCTTAGAGCATTTCGCCAAAGCACCTTATGTGCATATTGATATTGCTGGTCCAGCTTGGATGGATGCACCTAGAGATTACAAAGGAAACGGAGGAACAGGAAGTGGAATCCGTACTTTAGTTGATTACTTAACAAATTATAAAGCATAGTTTTTTATATTTGATTTTTATATAAAAGCAGTAAGTTTCGATTTACTGCTTTTTTTATCTCATGATATAACAAGGTGAAAATGGAAAATATCTCAATACAATATCAGGCCGTGACTCCTGAAAATATGCATTTAATTCGCCCTTTGGCGGAGAAAATTTGGCAAAAAACCTATGGACCACTATTAGATCCTGCCCAAATAGACTATATGTTGCCGATGATGTACAGCCACGAACGCATCACAAATGAAATTGAAGCCGGGTATGTATGGGAATTATTAGTGGTTGAAGGACAAGTATTCGGGTATTTAGACTATAAAATGATGGAAGACAATCGCGTATTTCTGTCTAAAATTTATTTGGATACAGACCAACAACAAAGAGGATTAGGGAAGTTAATGTTAGCTCATGTACTCGATTTTGCTCGTCAAAATAACGCAAGGGCCGTTTATTTAACGGTAAATAAAAACAATGCGAAAGCGATTGAATTCTATGAACGCAATGGCTTACAGTGTATAGAATCCAAGACTTTCGATATTGGTAACGGCTATGTGATGGATGATTATATTTATCAAATCGAAATTAAATAGGCTAGAAAACAAGAGATGAATACAGGTTATTGCTTTTTTTTGTTGTTTCTCTGTTTTCTTTTTCAACAACAAAGCGTCAGAAGGTAAGATCGGAACACAGTTGTTTGACGGAAAGGTTTCTGCATTACAATGTAAAGTTTGCTTTGCATAAATATCAAGTTTATTTTACATTCGGATCAACTAAAAACGAAAAATATGAAACAGTTTCCTTTATTACCGAGTAGATTTAAGTGGATTGGCATAGGACTTATTATCTCTGCTGTGGTACTGAGCTTTGCCTTGAAAGATTACCTGTGGGAATATCAGGACTCGGCAAAGACTATTGCAACGAACATGATTAATCTTGGTTTGTTGATGTATTTTTTTACAAGGAGAAAAGAAGATGATGAAATGCTCGCTTTTATGCGATTGAAAACCTTAGCGGGAGGTGTATTACTACTTATTATCAGTATATTTATCGAAGCGATATGGAACTGTATTGAACCTGGCGCATTTACAGAAAATACAGCTGGGGCTGTGATGAAAATTATGATTTTTATTAATTTAATGTACGAAATAGAATACCGAAAAATAAAAAAGAGTTTCGATGCGGAATAAAGTTAAAGAAGAACGCATACGTTGTTATTTTACTCAACAAGAATTGGCAGAAGCGATTCAAGTTTCGCGGCAAACCATTCATTCTATTGAGTCGAATCGCTACGTTCCCTCGACGATATTGGCGTTAAAATTGGCGAAAACACTCCAAGTAAAGGTGGAAGATTTATTTGAGCTAGAAGACACAGATTAATGTATTATTTTTATTTAGTTTAAATAATTTAGTATCTTAGCGCGACAATATAAATACAATTACAATGAGTACAGATACACTTAATCCAAACTTCGATCAACACAAAGTAAAACCGAAAGCGCCTAAAGTAGAGGAGCTTATTAACGAGTGTAAATCCGTGATGATTGCATCGTTAAATGAAGATGGTTCACCTTTGGTAAGTACAGCGCCTTATTCAAGAGTTGGAAATGAGTTCCAAATTTTAGTTTCTTTTATGGCAAAGCACACGAAGAACCTAAGAGATCGCAAAAAAGTATCTTTTATGTTTGTAGAAGATGAGGCTTCATCTAAACAATTATATGCGAGACACCGATTAACAATCGAAACAGAAGCGGAGTTAGTAGAGAAAGGAAATCCTTTATATGAGCAAGCCATGGTTGATTTAAGAGAGAGACATGGAAAAGTAATCGAGGTTTTAGGAAACCTAGAAGACTTTATCATGTTCAACTTAAAGCCAATTAAAGGGTCTTATGTGAATGGATTCGGAAGTGCTTATTTTGTAGATGAGAATTTACAAGTAATTGAGCATAGACACGGTGCTCATGGTCAACATAACGTAGACGTTAAAAAATAATATACCTGTATGGGTTCAATAAAAAAAGTCTTTAGTATCACACTAAAGACTTTTTTGTTTTTAGGTGTCTTTTTGTTTTGAAAAAGCAATGACTAAGGTCACGGATAGGAGTACAAAGAACAAGCCAAGGGCTGACATCCAATTAAAGAATTCGCCAAAGAAAAGTGTTCCTACTACAACAGCCACTACGGGTTCCATGGATCCTAAAATAGAGGTTACCGTAGATCCCGCGTGTTTAACTGCTAAAACCAAGCACAAATCTGAGATAAACGTTGCAAAAAAACCAAGTAAGATGAGGTTGATCCAGTCTGCTCTGAGTGTAACACTGTCGATTCCCGTAGTTAACAAGGCGTAGAAAAGAAAAATCAAACAACCCATTAACAGCACGTAAAACGTTAGTGAATCAAAGTTCATATGGGAAACCCTTGATTGGTTTAAGCCTACAATATACAAGCCATAGGTAAATATGGTCAAAGAAGCTAAAATCAGTCCTTTAAATAGGGCAGGAGAAGCTTCCCCATGCCAACACATCATACCAACACCAAGCAACGAAAGAATCGAGGCAATGAGCAAGACGGTTGATTTCTTTTCTTTAAAGAAGAGAATCATAACGATGCTGACAAAAAGAGGATATAGAAAATGAACGGTGGTCGCCAAACCACTAGCGATATACTCATATGAATCGACAATAAACTTGGCGGTGCCGGCATATAATAAAGCCAAGAAAAAGACGACTGCTAAATCCCGAATAGAAATTTTTAAACTTGTTTTTTTGTAGATACAAACAGCACCCATGGTGGCTGATGAAAACAAAAATCGATAAAATAGAATGGTCGGTATGCCGATAGCCGCCACTCCTTCTGGTCGCAAGCTCGGTACGAGTAGTGGTAACGAAAACAACGGAACCAATCCAAATGTACCAGAGGAAATTAAAGCGAACAAAATTCCTTTCAGGTTTTTCATTGTAAATAAAATATAAAAATTCCGCGCAAAGATACAGCTTCTCCATGGGGGGAAGTATAGGAATCTCACTATTGCTAACATCGTAATAGTCGCTGCAATTGCTTGTAAAAGTGTTTTGTTTTTTCTTCAAATAAAAATCAACTCCTTACTTTATAATTGAAAAAAGTCCGAATCAATGAATTGAATAGTCGCTCTTTTTCGGTTGTTTTTTTGCTAAAAGAAGTATTTTTACTGCTTTGATCTCTTTGTGTCATACTAAACTCAATTCAACTATGAAATCAGCCGCGTTTCTATTCGTTCTTTTTATTGCTTTTATTCAAACAAGTGATGCCCAACCGTTGACGGATTGGCAAACAGAAAATGTTAGAGGTAAAGTGAAAAAAATAGTGCGTATTGATCAACCTAGTGAGGGGAATGAAGTAAAGAAACAAGCAATTTATTTCGACGAGCGAGGCTTTTTTACTTTGAAGGAAATTTATAGCGGTGTACGGGAAGGGACAGAAATGACCTCTACAGTCTATACGAAAATAGGAGAGCTTCAGTTTTTTGAATATCAGCAGAACACACGCCACAGCTTGAGCCTGAACGCAGATGGAACAAAAGCCACTGAAATTGTTCAACAATGGCCAGAGACTACGACATGTGAATTTACCTATACGTATTTTAATAAGCCGAAGAATAAAGGAACAATGCAACTATTGTTCACTCCTCAAGCGCAAGTGAAAGAAATTCACTTAACTATTAGGAATAAAGAACAGGAGACCGTTGAATTTGAAACGAAATCTCATCATCAATATGATGCTCAGGGATATGAAATACAGTTCACACAAGAAACACTCCAACCATATGGAGATACGCAGGTACTGATTTTTACCAATAGGGCTTTTGACTTGCACGGTAATATTGTAGAAAAAGAGGTTTACGATCAAACGCATCAAGTGTATAGTAAAATCTATTTTGACTATGAGTATTATGAGTAAAATAACAAGTAAGAACGAGTAAAACTTAACAGTGAATTAAAATCCAAAGCATTCTTTACCCCTACATTTGTTTGAGTAATTCTAATAATTCATACACAAATGGTAGGTCATAACGCTGATTTTGATCAAATCTTCCAAAAACACTGGGCTGAATTATACAGTTTTGCCTATAATATTATGCGGGATAAAGCTGTTGCAGAAGATATTGTACAAGAGGTATTTATTGATTTCTGGAATCGCAAAATTGTTGTTGAACTACCCCGTGCTTATCTGTTTCAAGCCATTAGGAATCAATGTGCTAAAGCGCTGTATAACCGACGTTTTGATTCCGTTCAAGTGGAGAAACTAGCCTCTATCCTTCCTGATTTGGATGAGGTGCAATACGATGAGGTGAAGACAATGTTGCTGGATGAAATCGAAAAAACAGCCTTAGCCATTCTTCCAGATCGATGCTTGTTGATTTTTAAAATGCGCTTTTACGAACAGCGCAGTTATAAAGATATTGCCCAATGTCTGGGGATTACAGAGAGTACGGTTGAAAATCAAATTACGAAAGCACTGCGAATGCTCAAAGAGTCTACTCCTTATGTAGCGGATATTTCTGGTGCGATTCTCCTACTTCTATGGAGTAATGTTAACTAAGTGTTGTGTATTTTAAGGAATAATTAAGCCTAACTTTTAGCATAGGGGAAAACCTAATTTCGCGTACTTCATTATAGTATCAGATCACAACACTATAATGTATAAGAAATTTAAAACCCTTTTACAAAAGTATCACAAAGGAACAGCAACCTCAGCGGAAGAAGCTGTTGTCAATCGTTTTTTTGACGCTTTGCAAACAGGAGGACTAACCGCAGAAGAAGTAAAACGAAACCGTCAACTGTACGCAAGACTGCAACACAAGGTGGCTTCTAAACGAACTACTTCTTTTTTTACTACTTCCTTATTTCGATACACCTCTTTGGCCGCGAGTATAGTAGGCGTAGCGGTATTGTATTTTTTCTTGACTTCTTCACCAGAAGTACAACAATTGGTCCAAGAAGCAAAGAAAGGGGAGCGACTTGTTTTTTATCTCAGTGACTCTACATTGGTTTACCTCAATTCCAATAGCTCGCTACATTACCCTAATCAGTTTACCTCAGACAGCAGAGAAGTTATTTTAGAAGGAGAAGCTTACTTCGATGTCTATCGAAAGGAAGATCAGCCCTTCATTGTTCATAGTCCCAATTTATCTACCACTGTTTTGGGAACTACCTTTAATATTAGTGATTTTCCCAATGAAACAACGTTAGTCAGTGTTCATGAAGGAAAAGTTCGCGTACGGGCATCGGCACAGCAAGAGGTTATCCTAACAGAAAACGAGCAAGCTAAATGGGACAAGCTGACGAAGAGCCTTTCTAAAGTTGAAGTGGATTTAGAACACTCAAATCAATGGATTACGGGGAGAATCCAGTTTAATAATACATCCATAGCAGAGGTCATCCAAGTATTGAATCGAAGATTTGATAGTACCATCGAATGGGATACTTCAGCGCGAGCGTTGCCTAGTTATACCATTAATGGTGATTTTAAAGGAACAGATATAGAAGAAGTACTACAAGGACTATACTTTCTTTACAATATACAATATAAAAAAGTCGGAGAAAAACAATATAAACTACAGCTAACAAACTAGTGTTTAACCCTAAAAACAACTTCTCATGAAAAAAGTGTAAAAAAAAAACTGTATCCAGCTGCAACTGAATACAGTTCGTAAAAAAAATATAATCCTATTTAGATTAACTTAAAAAACGAAGATAATAATTATGTATCTAAAATTATCCAAAGAATATAGAAAACTTTTTCTGTGTTTGTGTTTTGTATCCCTGTGTTTCTTACAGCCCCTTGAGGCCGTAGCACAGGAAAAAAATAAAAGTGAGTTTACTATTCAGATGAATCAAGCTTCTATCATAGATGTGTTTGATTACATTAAGGCCCATTCGGATTTTACCTTTATTTATGGAGATCCGATCAAGAGTAATGCAATAAAAAAGAACATCAACCTTCAAAACAAAAGTTTAGATGAGGTTATGCGTTACTTGGCTACAACCTATGCTGTCTCTTACCACAAATTGGGAAATACTATTTCCGTAAAATTAGAGGATCGAAAACCAGAAACGGTGATAGGGGTTATTCGCGATGAAAATAATTTAACCGTTCCTGGTGCAACCATTGTATTAAAGGGGACCACACAAGGAACAACTTCTGATTTGGATGGAAAGTTTAGCCTTCAAGCTGTTCCAACGGTTGATCAGTTGGAAATCAACTTTATAGGGTATAAAACGCAAGTGGTAGTAGCAAAGAAAACCATGGATATCCATTTAAAAGTAGATCAAACAAGTTTGGATGAGATTGTGGTGATTGGCTATGGAACAACAAAGCGCTCTGATCTAACAGGTGCTGTTGCCACAGTTAAAGAAAAGGAGTTGACGAGCTATACTGTAACAGATCCATTACAAGCATTACAAGGAAGAGTTGCAGGGGTTTCGGTATCACAAAATACGGGAGAGCCATCAGGAGATTATTCTATCAGAATTAGAGGAGTAAATTCAATTTTAGGTGGAAACACTCCTCTTATTATTGTAGATGGAATTCCTCAAAATAGTTCTTCTATTGGAAGTTATGATATTGAGAGTATGGAAATCTTAAAAGATGCCTCAGCCACGGCTATTTATGGTTCAAGAGGGGCTAATGGGGTGATACTTATTACAACCAAGAAAGGAAAGAGTGGGGAAACTATTGTGAACTACAATTTTGATTATGGTATTCAGAAACAAATTAAAAAATTGGATTTGATGAATGAAAAAGAATGGGCTAATTTTTATAATGAGTATTTGGTTAATGCTAAGATATTAGAAAAAGCGCCTTTTTCAGAAGAAGATTTAGCAAGAATGGGGGAAGGAACAGATTGGCAAGATTTAATGTTTAAATCAGCTCCAATTTCTAGTCACAATATTAACTTATCTGGATCTAAAGATAAGTTACATTATTATGTTAGTGGAACACTTTTGAAAAGAGAAGGAATTATCCCGAATAGCTCATTTGATAAAAAGAATGTACGTACGAATTTGAGTATGCCTGTGAAAAATTGGCTAGATGTCAATTTGCAAATGGGATATAGCGCTTTGGTAGGGTTCAATCAATCTCAAGGTGGTGGAGCAGCAGGGTCTTCTTTGATGTCTGCTATCTATGCTGCATCTCCACATTTTTATCCTTATGATGAAAATGGCAATTATAAAGAGCTTCGCACTTGGTTTCCTTGGTCTTCACATGAATTGAGAAATCCGATGAATATTGTGAATGAATCAAAATATAAAACGGATAACAGATTGAGTAACATCAATTCTAGTATTGTTCTAAAGCCAGTTGAAGGATTGACGTTTAAAACTATTTTTGGTTATGAAAATTCAGATAGCCGTTACGAATCATATACTACCCAAAAGTATATTTATTCTAGTAATTCTGCTGCATTAAATGCTGTGCGTAGTGAAACCGCAATTAATGAAAATATTCTCACTTATAAATTGAAGTTGGCGGATAAACACAATTTTGATATTATGGGGGCATATACTAATCAATCCTATAAAAGCAAGTATTTACAAGCTTCAGGAAATACGTTTTTATCTGATATTTCGGAGGTATATGATTTGGGGTCAGCCGAGATCATGAATTCGCCAAACAGTAGTTTTACAAAATGGGTATTACAATCTTATTTAGGGCGATTAAATTATAGTTTTGATGAGAAATACTATTTGACGGCAAGTATGCGCGCAGATGGTTCTAGTAGAT
Source organism: Myroides sp. C6-3 (assembly GCF_050522425.1). NCBI lineage: Bacteria > Pseudomonadati > Bacteroidota > Flavobacteriia > Flavobacteriales > Flavobacteriaceae > Myroides > Myroides sp. C6-3. Next base: position 96,965 of record NZ_JBMVQP010000007.1, read on the forward strand.
ATACCAAAGGTAATCAATGGGGGTATTTTCCTTCTGTAGCTTTAGCTTGGAGAGCTTCCAACGAAAAATTCTTGATTCCGATTTTAGAGCAAATGAGAATTTCAGATTTGAAAATACGCTCAAGTTATGGGGTAACTGGATCTACAGCAATTAATCCTTATGCTACTCAAAATATTTTGACTACAGGAAAAACAGCGACTGAAAATGGAAATTATTCTTATTATGCACCTGGAACGGTTTATCCAGGTAATTTGAAATGGGAAACTACAACGCAATGGGATCTTGGATTAGATCTTGCCTTTTTTAATAATCGCATTAATTTTTCCCTAGATATATATCGAAAATTAACGGAGGATATGCTTAATCGCGTGTTTTTGCCTTCGTCTAGTGGGTATAAAAATACAATCAGAAATATAGGAAGTATGAGCAACCGCGGAATTGAAATGATGCTTGATGCTACTATTATAGATCAAGAAGATTTTGGTCTTACAGCTCAGGTTAATTTTGCTCGAAATGTTAATAAAATTGAGAAACTTGCTAATGGAGATGATATTTTTGGAAGTACACATACAGGGTATGCTTCAGGAACAACTACAATTTTAAGAGAAGGTCAACCTCTAGGTGCTTTTTATTTGTATAAGGATGAAGGGTTAGATGAAGAGGGAAGACTAAAATACAAAGATTTTAATGAGGATGGTGCTTATACTGATAATGAAGATCGATACTTAGCAGGCTCACCTTTTCCAGATTTTACTTATGGAATTAATACCAATTTACGATATAAAGATTTTGAATTAAGCATGTTCTGGCAAGGATCAAAAGGGAATAAAGTATACAACATCAGTGAAATGCGAAACTATAGTTATAGTCAAGGGATGAATGTAGAAAAAGGGGTGTATTATAATAGTTGGAGAGAGGGACAAGACAATTCAAATGCACATTATCCTCGCATTGAACGAGTAGGAGTTTTACGTCATTCAGATCGATTCTTGGAAAATGGTTCTTATCTACGTTTAAAAAATATCGCATTAACTTATAATTTACCCGTACATAAAATGAAAAGAGCAATCTTTTCTTCCTTTAGCATTTATGTAAGTGCTCAAAATATATTAACCTTCACTAAATATAGAGGAGTAGACCCTGAGGTGAATTCAAAAAATAGCGATATAGATAGTGCGATAGATCACTTCACTTATCCAAATACAAAATCATTCACTTTTGGGTTAAAAGCTCAGTTCTAATATATATTATTATGAGAAAATTTTTATTTTTTTTAGGAACAAGTATGTGTTTTTTACAGTCATGTACCCATGAACTAGACGAAGCAGATTATACATATGCCAATACAGTAGATAATTTTTATAATACACCAGAGGAAGCTAATGCTAGTGTCATGGCAGTTTTAGAATCTATGAGACAATCGTATGATGCAAATTGGTTTACTCTTTTAGAAGCTAATACAGAATATGTCTATGCAAAGGGGATTTATACAGGCTATGATGGGTATAATGGATTCATTAATTCTGGACAAATTACAAGATCGGAGGTCAATTGGTCCAATATTTATCGCGCAATTTTACTTAGTAACGTGGCTATAGATAAATTACCAACAGGAAAAGAGTTAACTGAGGAACAAAAAAATAAGTTTATTGCGGAATTGCGTTTTTTACGAGCCTATAATTATTTTAGTTTAGTAAAGCATTGGGGAGGTGTGATCTTGCGTACCGATAAGAACTTAGGTCAATGGGATTTACCTAAAAGTAATAAAGAAGAAGTTTATGCTTTTATAGTAGAAGATTTAAAATTTGCAACAGAACATTTACCTTTGGATGCTAGAATTGGGGGAACTCCTGATCAAGTAGCAGCAAAGACACTTTACGCAGAAGTAGCCTTGTTTTTACAACAGTATGAATTGGCTTTGCAATTGTCTTCTGAGGTGGTAAACAGTGGTAAATATAGCCTAGTCCCAATCACTAAACCACTAGATTTCGATAAAGTATTTGGGTTTGATTTGCCAAAATCGACAGAGGAAATATTTTACATTAAAACTTCTCGTACGGATAATAAAACATGGTCTTATCTTTCCTATACCTCACACCCGAAATACAAAATAAATGAGGAACTAATGTTAAATGGGTTTGGTTATTTCACACATTATACTGATTTAAACAATACTTTAATTAAAAATTGGAATAAAGAAGACTTTAGATTAGAGCGCAATGTTGGACTCTATGTGTTTGGAGCAGATACTTATGGAGACTCTACTTGTTTATTAACAAAATATAGAGACCCTCATGCTTCTGGAGGTGGAGCTAATGTAAATATACCTTTGATTCGCTATACAGATGTTTTATTTACTTATGCTGAAGCATTAGCACGTGTGAATTCAGACTTTGACAAAGCTATTGAGACTTTGAATCAAATAAAACGAAGAGCATATGGAAAGTCAATTCACACAACTCATGCGTCTATAGATTATAACGCAGCTGAGATTGCCAATTTTGATGCTTTTATAGATGTATTAATTCAGGAAGAAATGTATGAACGTTTTAATGAAGGGAAGCACTGGGACTTTATTGTTCGACTAGGAAAGGCAGAAGAGCGCATCGGTAAATATAAAAGTCGTAAAGGAGAGCATACAACTATTAATCCTAAACATTATTTATGGAAAATTCCAGATACAGAATTCAATTATAATAAAAAACTAGATCAAGTTAAAGATCAAAATCCAGGATATTAATTATGAGAAAAATTAAAACACTTATTGCCTTATGTGCTTTCTTGGCTAATATAGGAATGATACAAGCACAAAATAAAGTAGATCAGCCTCTTCGATTCAAAATGCTAACCTATAATGTGGGACACTTTAATCAAGGGAAATTGGGAGGATTTCAAGGTACTGGCGAAATAGCTGAAAAACAACTAGAAGATTGGCGAAAATGGATTGGTGCCCAAGGTGCAGATTTCATGATCGTTAATGAGTGGAATGAGTATTTTGATAAGGAGGAAAAATACAAGGCTACAGAAGAACTGTTAAAACCATATTATTCAAATGTCTATTTTGGTGATAAAAATGAGTGGATATACAATGGTATCGCAACTAATTTTAATTTGATAAACATTCGTCAAGTCCCTTGGTTTGGACAATACTATGCGATTATTGGTGATTTAGTTGTTGGAGATAAAAGAATAGCAATTATATCTTCTCATATTCCTTGGCAGGTAGAATGGCATGATGATGCCATTATAAAGTTAAAAGAGGAAATGAAAAAATATGAGTATTTTATTTGTTTAGGAGACTTTAATGCAAAGAATAAAACATTTGAAGAATTTAAAGCGTTGGGATATAATGTTGCTAGTGGAGGTGCACAAGGATGGTTTACTACAGCTCCAGGTGGGAAAATGGCAGGGAAACTTGATGTTAATATCGACAATATTGTAACTAGTGGGAATATTAAGATAATGAAGGTTGAAGCGCCTTATACAGAATTAAATGATTTAGATCATTTACCTGTACTTGCGGAGATTATTATTAGCGAGTAAAAAAGAATATGAAATAGCTAATTTCAAAGGAAGTTGGAAAAATAAAAATAAAGTAAAGTCATTTCATGAAGTAAATGTGTTAATTTAGTTGAGATAGGCGGGATTTTCCCGCCTATTTTTTTTGGGAGTACATCCGATAAAAAAAAGTTGTTTGTCAATAGATATTAAAGTACTTTGCCTCAAACAAACGAAAATCAAAAAAATGAAATTTACCACAACGATCAATCGAACCTTCAAGTATAGTTTGCTGGGAATGACTCTTATTACGAGTAGTGTAAGTATTGCACAGCAGCAAGACCCTATTGTAGAGGCTATTGTAAAGGAAGGAACCTCAAATTCTCAACTTCAGACGTATGCTTTTGAACTGTTAGATGTTATAGGACCGCGTTTAGTAGGAACTCCACAAATGATGCAAGCGCACAATTGGGTGAAAAACTCGTATGAACAAATGGGCTTGGAAGCGCGCAACGAGGCGTATGGAACTTGGAAATCTTGGGAGAGAGGAACATCTCAAATTACGTTGATAAGTCCTCGAATAAAATCTTTAGAGGGAACACAACTGGCGTGGAGTCCAGCTACAAAGAAAAACGGAGTAGAAGGAGAAGTGATTGTATTAGTTGATGCTAAAAGTCGAGCTGATTTTCAGGCTTGGTTGCCGACAATCAAGGGGAAATATGTGATGATCTCCCCATTGCCTCCGAGTGGACGTCCTGAGTATCAATGGAAAGAATATGCTACAGCATCTTCTTATGAGCGTTATAAAAACGACAAAGAAGCAACGGAAAAGGCATGGAATCAACGTCTTGAAATTACAGGATATACGGCAAAGGAACTACCAAAAATACTAGAAGAAGCTGGTGCAGCAGGAGTGGTTATGTCGTACTGGACCGGTATTATGGGGGCAAATCGAATCTTTGGAGCCCAAACAACAAAAGTACCAACCCTTGATGTTGCATTTGAAGATTATGGCTTGCTGTATCGCTTAGCTGAAGGAGGAAAAGCACCGCGAATCAACGTAAATGTACAATCTAAAAATCTGGGAACCACACAAACATATAACACCATTGCTGAACTAAAAGGAGGCGAAAAAGCAGACGAATACGTAATTTTATCTGCTCACCTAGACAGTTGGGATGGTGGAACAGGTGCGACAGACAACGGAACAGGAATTATTACCATGATGGAAGCGACGCGCATTTTAAAACAGGTATTGCCTCATCCTAAGCGCACCATTTTAATTGGAAATTGGGGAAGTGAAGAACAAGGACTAAATGGCTCTCGTGCTTTTGTCGCAGATCATCCCGAATTGTTGGATAAGATTCAGGTGGTCTTTAACCAAGATAATGGAACTGGACGTATCGCTAATATTGCAGGACAAGGTTTTTTACATGCCTATGATTTTTTAGGGAGATGGCTGGCTGCAGTACCAGATACGTATAAAAAGGACCTTAAAACACATTACCCTGGATCACCTTCTGGTGGTGGATCCGATCACGTGTCTTTTGTTAGCAAAGATATCCCCGGATTTATGATGAGCTCACTGAGCTGGGGCTATGGAAACTACACTTGGCATACCAATAGAGATACAGCAGACAAAATTGTATTTGACGACGTTCAAAACAATGCGATTCTCTTGGCTATTTTAGCTTATAAAGCCAGTGAAGAAGAGAAATTAGTCTCAAGAGAAAAGGTTGTCTTGCCAACAAATGATCAAGGCGAACAGCAACAATGGCCCGTTGCCAAAGAACCACAACGCAATTCAAATCATTACTAAATAATATTAACCATAACAAAAGAGCGCCCCAAAAAGGGCGCTCTTTTTTTGTTTACAGCCTGTAAAGAAGCTAAAAATTGAGTCAATAAATCAAGTGCATGGAGAAATTATTTTACTTCTTCTTTCCTAGATAGACAAGATGTGATTTAAAATATAAGTGTTAATTATTTAATCTTTTATTTAACTATTCAAATATCTGTAGTTGAATAGTTAGTTTGAGAAAGGACTATCATTTTTTTGGAGCATTAATTGTTGTTGCTGTTAAATAATTAACCAAAAATTATGATATGAAAAATAACGTAAAGCTACTAGTACTTCTTTTGTCTTGGTCTGCAACTTCGCAAATTGCCTCAAAACAACTTGTTTTCGATTATGATGGGGCAGGGAATCAGATTTATAGGGGAGTTATAGAAGACAGCAGTACTTCTAATCCCTTGTTAAGCAATGACAGCAACGAATTCTTGTTGCAAGAGACAGCGCAGAATGAAAAACCGAAACTGAAGTACTACCCTAATCCCGTTCAAGAGGTATTATTTATTTTATGGGATAGAACAGTTCAAGAGGTTGCTGCAATTTTTTTGTACAGTTCTAACTATCAAGTGATTCTTAAACGTGAAAATTTGTTTGTAGAGGAACAAACCTACTTTGATGTAAGAGCCTTACCTCAAGGATCTTATGTTATGGTTGTGCAATATGCAGATGGAACGAAGGAAAATGGCATAATCATAAAACGTTAGAGAGATGAAACACAGTTGTATTTTGGTGTTGTTCCTTATACTAGCAAACTTAATATGTTATGGACAACCGATAGACGAAAGAGGGAATAACAAGGTACTACCTTTTGATGAAAGGCCTATTGGTAAAACGGAAGGACAATTAGAGGTCGGGACAACAGGAGGAGCTGTGTATACGATTCCCCTTCAAGTTGCGAAAGGAGTAAATGGTTTGACACCTCAACTTAGTTTAGTATATAACAGTCAAGCAGGTAATGGAATAGTCGGATTAGGATGGGCTGTTGCGGGAGTTTCTGCAATCAATCGAATTACCTCAACCCCATATCACGATGGTGAACCAAGTGAGGTTAATTTTTCTTCAACAGATCGGTTCGCTTTAGATGGACAACGCTTACTCTTGAAATCGGGATCGTATGGTGGAGATGGAGCGGAATACCAAACCGAACACTATTCCAATCTAAAAATCACCTCTCATGGTGTTTCTCCGTATGGCGCTAATTATGGTCCTGCCTATTTTAAAGTGCAATATCCAGATGGGAGTATTTCACAATATGGAGCAACAGCTGATTCTGGTTCAAAATTAGCTTTTGCCATTAGCAGTACCCAAGATCTTTCTAAAAATAAAATAGTGTATCATTATATCGAAAGAGGAGGTATGCAGTTGATTTCTTCTATTCAATATGTTTCGCGTATTCGCGATTTTACACCTACTATAGAGGAAGAGGAGGAGTTACCGCAATTCTCAACAACTCTTGATCCCATTTATGCCGAATATGAAAATGAGATTATGTTTGTCTATCAAGCATTGGAGGTTGGTCAACAGACTTTTTATGTAGGTGGTGAAAAATTTGAAAATTTAGATTACCTCAGTCAAATCCAAGTGAAAAGTGGAGAGACTATATTTAGAAAATACAATTTAGACTACGCAACAACACCCTTACATTTTAAGTTACTGAAGAGCGTTAAAGAATACAACGGGATTGATTCCATAGAGTTACAACCTGTTCTTTTAAGTTATAAAGAAGAAAGCGAATTTGAAAATACGACAGTGTTACAAGGTGAAACTCCTACAAATCTATATGGAGATGTAACAGCAAATAAGTTTGGAGCAATAAGCGGTGATTTTGACGGCGATGGCAGTTTAGATTATTTGGTCTATAAGAAAGATCGAAAAGAATATTGGGTATACTATTCCTCGGCTGAACAAGAGGGAACGTATGTACATCACGATGTTGGTACGGGCGCAGTTTTTGATGCGGTTTATCCCATTCAGCTAAAAAGTAGTAACAACGAAGTTTTATCCTATGAAGGATGGTTGGAAATATCAGGTAATGTTTTTCAAGCTCGAGCTCTGATTGATGGTGTAATTACAAGTGAGTTTACTCGACGGTATAATTTCCCTACGTTCAAAATTCAGCCGACACCTGCATATTGTAATCAAGGACATGACTTTACTTTGCCAAATGACTATTATAGTGGAGATTTTAATGGAGATGGACTAACAGATATTTTGGCCATTCAAAAGCCTACTGAATTTAGGGTTCCCGTTTGTACGACGCAACCCATACACTATGAAGAATTCAAGCTGCCGGGAGGGAAAGCGTATTTACTCGACTTGAATGAAAACACCACGCAACCGCCGAATTCGGGATTTATTAGAGATTATAAGGAAGATTCCAAAGTAGTTACAGGTAATTTTTTGGGAAGTAGTAAAACGGATGTCTTAGTTATTAATGATACAAAAATGATACTGTATACCTATACAGGCACAGCGTTTACCCAAGTGTTTACCTATGAAAACCCTCATATTCGTTTGAGTAATCAAGTTCATGTAGGGGATTTTAATGGCGATGGAAAAACAGATGTGATGCTGTCCGCTGATGGAGGGGCTAATTGGATATTTTATTGCACAGGCACTGGATTTGAACGAATAGAAGCAAAAGGAGGATTTTATACTTTCAAAGACTATGTAATTACGGACCACTACAATAACAATTTTCCTGTTTTAGAATATGTCAATCACATTGCGGCAGACTTCAATAACGATGGGAAAACTGATATGATCGAATTTCGATATTTTGTTGTTCCCAAAGACCACGAAGGATTTAAAAAAGGAGGTACGCTCTTTCTGATTGATTTTGTCAAAAATGAAGGGAATTCCGTTTTTAATACGGCTGCTGTACTAGATGCCTATTCTACAGATCCGATATTTAAACCCATTCAATCAGAAGAGGATGCGATTCAATACATTCCCATTCCCATTTACTTATCTCCATTTAGTAAAGTGGCTTATACAACCAATAGTTTTCGAATGGGGTTATTTATTAATCAAGGGATGTATACGTTTGAATACGGCTATAATCAAGCCAAAAACAGATTGATTACCACTATTCAACAAGGAGATGACACCTATCACCTAACGTATGGCCAATATGGTGTGAAAACTGAAAATCCAAACGATCAAACAGATTTTCCTTCCTTTATGAAATACTCGACTGTTAAGGAAAAATATCCTTTGATTGAACCCAATACTTTACTCAATACTTATCTTGTTACGACCATAGAGCTAACAAATAATCAGACTACAGCACAGAAACAGACCTTCGCTTATGCATCGCCAGTTGTAGATCTTCAGGGACTTGGATTTTTAGGTTTTAAAGGAGTTGTACGCACCAATTGGTACGACACAACAGAAAATATGTTTAAGAAGATCCAAGAAATGGAAGTGCGAAACAGAGGGTTGTTGAAAAGAGAAAGTGTAATTACAGGTGATCAATGGCAAGCGTTCATAGAAAAACCATCTCCAAGCGGAATTACTGCTGTTAAAGCCTATGAGACGATTACAGATTATACGTATCATACTCAAATTACCACAGATAAGGTGTTTATTCCGCAGCTGACTAAGGTAGTGAATCAAGTGATGGGAGGAATGGCGATTGCTGATTCTTTCATAAAGGAAACGACTAATATCTACAATATTTTTAATGATATCGTCCAAGAGTCTTCGACGTACAAACGCAAGTTGGCTGTTGCAGCACCAAGTGGTCCTCGTACAATTACGGATAAAACAGAAACAACAACAATAGCATATGCTTATAGTAACGATACAGAAGCCAATTATTTTAGAAGTCGAATTACAGCGTCAAAACAAACGCAAATTCGAGAAGGAGAAGAGGAATTTACAACAGAAGAACACTATGGCTATGATGATAAAGGAAGAGTAATACAAACAATTAAAAAAGGAAATAATACTTCGGATTCTATCGTTGAAAAAAACAGGTATGATACCTATGGTAATGTAGTTGAGAAAATCGTTAAAGCAGGTGATTTACCTGAGCGTAAACAAGGGTTTAGATACGGGTATTTTGGACGTTTTCTAACAGAAGAAATTGATGTTGAGGGATTGAAAACAACCTATCGATATCAAAGTTATAGAGGACTCTTAACCGAAATGACAGATTTATTCGGACGTACAACAACCTACTCCTATAACAATTGGGGACAACCTACGGGTATAACAAATTTTCTCGGTAAAACAACTCAAACAGAGTACGTTAAAACGGATCAAGGTTTTGAAATTACAACCCAAGATGGAGAAGGTGGATGGAAGAGAGAAACATACGATACGCGTGGAAATAAAACGCAAAGTGCTTTTATTGATATTCGAAATGACTTGGTCTGGAAGTCCTTTGAATATGATGTCTTTAACCGGTTGATTAAAGAAAGTGAACCCTATGATAGGACAATTTTGCCGTTGTGGAATACCGTACAATATGACAAACGAGGTAGAATCAACAAAACAACAAGCAGCAAAGACAAAACGATTACAACAACCTATACCGTCACCACTACTAAAGTTGATGATGGAGTGTCGATCAAAGAAACAAAAATCAATGCCACAGGTGATGTTGTGACTAGAAAAGATGCAGGAGGTGAAATTAACTACACGTATTTCTCCAATGGCAATTTAAAATCAACTACGTATGATGGTGCTATTATGTCTCTAGAACAAGATGGTTGGGGAAGAAAAACTAAGTTAATTGACCCTTCTGCAGGAACGTATACCTATGAGTATAATGCGTTAGGGGAACTAATTAAAGAAACAACCCCTAAAGGAATAACAACATTGACCCTGGATCCAGTAGGGAAACTCATCCAAAAAAACACAACAGGAGAGCAAACCAATACACAAATTACATATAGCTATGCAGAAGGGAGCCAACTACTTGACAACATAACTGCAACGGTAAATGGCGATCGTTATACCTATGATTATGTGTATGATACTTTGCATCGATTGATCAAAACTACAGAAATAACTCCAGTGGCTACATTTACCAAACAGTTGACTTTTAATACGTTTGGAAGAGAATTCGAAGAAACCCTAAGAGTACAAACCCACGGAAGAACAAAGGAAACTAAGATCAAGCATCAGTATAAATATGGCTATCACAGTGAGGTAGTTGATGTTGCAACCCGTTTAAAACTCATTACTAAAGTAGAGGCTAATGCCTATGGTCAATTAACCCAAATTGAACTGGGCAATGGATTGAAAATTAGTAATTTATATGATTCATATGGCTATTTAATCCGACATAAATTAAAAGACTTTCACAGCATTGATTTGTATCAATTAGCCAATCAATTCGATGTTCAAAGAGGAAATCTGTTGAGTAGAACAAATGGAATGTTCAATCGAACGGAAACGTTTTCCTATGATGAGTTAGACCGATTGACTTCTTTTACCAACAGAGAAGGCGTTCAAGAAACGCAGGAGTATGATAGCAAAGGACGTATTCTCAGCAATGAAATCGGAACATATAAATATCCTAGCGAAAGTTCGTATCAAGTAGCTTCAATTGATTTAAATCCCGAAGCTCATGCTTATAATCAAGTACGACCTACACAGCAAGTACTGTATAATGCGTTTAAAAAACCAGTTTGGATTAAAGAAGAGGGAAAGGAAAATATCTACTTTGATTATAATCCGCTGAATCAAAGGAGTGTGATGTACCACGGAGATTTGGCCACAAGTAAGGAACAGAGTCCTTTTAGACGCTACTATTCAGCTGATGGATCTATTGAGGTTAATTACGATGTTGAGGCAGATCAAATCGACCTCGTCTTCTATCTCGATGGCGATGCTTATTCCGCAACGGTAATAGCCAAAATGGAGAAAGGAGATAATCGCTTGGTACACCATTTTCTTCATCGAGATTATTTAGGTAGCATTTTGGCGATTTCCAATGCAAGAGGAGAATTGGTTGAGAAGCGCCATTTTGACGCTTGGGGAAATTTGGTAATTGCCGAAGATGGGCAAGGAAATGAGCGCAACCGATTGACTGTTTTAGACAGAGGATTCACGGGGCATGAGCATTTGCAAGGGGTGTCTTTAGTGCAAATGAATGGACGTTTATACGATCCATCGGTGCATCGCTTCTTAGCACCAGATAATTTTGTACAAGACATCAGTTACACGCAAAATTTCAATCGCTATGGCTATGTGTGGAATAATCCGTTGGTCTATATTGATCAGGATGGAGAACTCTTATTTGTACCCATCATTATAGCGGCTGTAGTTGGAGGAGTGATCAACTGGGGCATCCACGGATTTAAGATGGATAAGGACGGACTCCTAGCCTTTGGTATCGGAGCAACAGGAGGAGCGGTGGAAATACTTACAGGTGGTGTGGCTTTTGGACTCATGGGAGGTGCTGCAGGGGGAGCTCTCGCAGGAATGGGATCCGGTATCATTGGAACAGCAACTCAAGTGGGGATAACTTCCTTAGGTAATTCCTTCTATTTAGGCGATCCCATGATTTCTGCAAAAGATTTTTATACCAGTGTCGGATTCGGAGGTGTATTAGGAGGCCTTTCCAACGGTATACTTGCCCTATTGAATGGACGAAACTTTTGGACAGGTGCTGCACCTATCGCACATCCACTGCCTGTAACCATCAACCCCGCAGGTGTTGTCTCGCAAGAAACGGAAGTAAACCTCAGTACTGCCACAAACGCAAAGAGTGTTCCCGATTTGAACTATACCAATCAAGTGAAAAATAGTACAACAAAAGTTGTACCTTTATCGGTAGTCGATGGTGGTATTGAAGGAGGTCCACTTACTATTCCCAACACGGTTTTAGATGAAATTACTGTTGGTGGGGGTGGGAAAACAATTGTATTTAAATCATTTACAAAAAATAATTTTAGATTTAATTTAGGGAAGTTGACAGGTTACGTACCTGAGAATTCACAGGCCCATCATGTCTTTCCTAAAAAATTTCAATCTATTTTTAACACGAAAGGTATAAATATACATGACCCTCAATTTGGGACTTGGTGGGACACTTCAGACCATTTAAAGAATGCATTTAGGTTTAATACTATGTGGGAAAGTTATCTTAAAACAAATCCTTCTCAATCTCAAATTATGGATTATGGGAGGGAATTAATGAAAGCCTATAATATACCTGTTAATTTTTAAAAAAGATAGTAATGAGAAGTAACCAATTTTATACGTTTAGCAGTAAGCTATCTTCATCAGCTATTCAAGCTCATGCTATTAGTCTGAATAAGGAAGAAGATGAAAATGGATTTTTTGATCAACATAAATTAATACAAGGAGCCTTTGAAGGGGACTATCCTATAGTATTTAAGCAGGAATATGGGAGTAAACTAGAAGATGTTTTGGATACTGGGTGGCCTAGTTTATTTCTTATTTCAAATCAGATGAAAATCCTATTAGAAGAAAATAAATTGACTGGATGGAGTGCGTTTAGTGTAAAACTGTTAGGGAAAAATAACAAAGAAATAGACGGTTATCATGGGTTGTCAATTCAAGGTCGAACAGGGAAAATAGACTTTAGCCAATCTAAAATTATAGAGAAACGCTTAGGGGGTAATACCCCCCTAAGCGAATATTATCTGGGAATGGATGTCAATTTAGATGAATGGGATGGTAGTGACTTTTTTCTGCCTGAAAACTCCTTTGAAATATTGGTAACAGGTCGAACAGCTGAAATTCTGAAAAAAAGTAAATTCACAAATATAAGATTGGAAAATATTGAAACAATAGAAATACCAATCTTTGCTTTGAAAAAGGATTAACTTATAAGAAAAAACGTTGTTTATTCCTTTATACTATTTTTAAGGAAATTAAGGTTGATTCAAGTGAAAGAGGAAATATCAATAGTGAAAAGCTTTGTTTGTATGGAGTACAGTGAGGCAACGATTTTGGAAGAATGAAGCCTTTTATAATTCAAAGGCTTATAGAGAACCCAATGTTTTGCGTATGCAAAAAGGTCTTGCTCCTCAACAACAAAACCCAAAAACTGGAATACTTGAAAGCATGGAATTACATCATCATAAAGTTCCTCAGCGCAATGGTGGTTTGTTCGATTTTATTAAAGTTTGGCCTGATGAACACCGAAAACTAGATCCTTTCAGATATTAAAAAATAGTACTATGGAATTTCAAACATTATTTACGGAGTCCAAGGGACAACCGATTCATTACAAAGGAAAAGAATTACGTTTAATAGAAAAACTTTTTTTAAATGAGAATGAAATAACAATCGATGTAGAGTTTATTTCAACAAATAGCAAATGGGTACAAGGAATTGTTATTGAAACCAAGGGAGATTTTAAAGTGAATAACCAAATCTTACCATTTAAAATTGTGTTATGGGAAGATACAGCTCCTAAAAAAGTTTCAATTGAAATATTTTCTAAGGATAAAAAAGTAAATGTTTACAATGTCTGGAGAACAGCTGATGGAACTGTAGATTATGGACATAATGGAGCTGCTTTCTATATTGAAAAGATAGAGGATAGTTTTGTTTATTATTGTAATGATGGGTGTCCTGATGCTGATTTTTATGATCTGATATTTAAAGTAAAAGTGCACCAATAACTCTCAATAGTATAGGTGTATTTTGATGATACACAGTTAATTGTTTTTTTGAAGTAGCACAATTCCTCGTTATCGGTAGTCGATGGTGGTATTGAAGGAGGATCACTTACTATTCCCAACACGGTTTTAGATGAAATTACTGTTGGAGGGGGTGGGGAAAGTACGATAGCTACTGGACAAGCTCATCATTTACTAGGGAATAGAATAACAAGAGTTTTAAATAACCACCCTACATTGAAGAATGCATTTGATTATAGCAGAACGAATGCCAAATATATTTATAAAGCTTCAGATGATGCGTCTCATAGAGGATATCAAACTTGGCATAGAGAATATGATGCAACAGTTGTTAAATGGCTTCAGAGTAATCCTTCAGCTACACCTATACAATTTGATAGATACCTTCATAATCTCCATCAACAACCTTGGCTGAAAAATAGAATACCAAACGTTAATTTAATAGAATGATGATGCCCTATTTTATAATAAAAAATAATTTATTCGAGAATTCAGAATTTGCCTATGGAGAACAAAGGGAAATGAATTATCAAACAGGAGTCGCAAAAGTATGTGAAACATGTGGAGCTTTTCTTAGTATGTTGGAGTGGTTACCTCCTTTAGAAATCAATGTCTCGAAAAGAAAACTAGGAGATTTTATTTATGGAACCTATGTAGGTTTTATTGTCTCTAAAAAAGTCAAAGATAAGATTGACAATTCTGATTTTAACGGTTTAACCAATTTTAGAGAGGTAAAGCTATACTATAAGAATAGATTGTTAAATGAAGTGTATTATTATCCTGAAATTGAGCAGATTAATGCTTTCGTTGATTTAAGCTACATTGAGTTTGAAGAAAAAGATTTGTGTAATACTTGTCAGAAAGGAAAGAGTATTATAAATAAAATTAATGCTATTGTGTTTGAATCTCCTAATCAAATAAGTAGTGATGTTTTTTATACCACTGCCATAGGACAAGCTGTAATTATTGTATCTGATTATTGTAGCGTTTTTTTTGAAAAAGAAAAGTTTACCAATATTGAATTTTTAGATGCTAGTAAATTTAAGTGGGATTGTTTTAATCCCACTTACTAGTGATTTTTTGAGAATTGAGTATGATTTTAAAGATGGAAAACGCTATATGAATCTTGATGTTTGGTATAAAGGTGTTAATGTAGGAGGAATTGAAACTAAGGTTGGTAGTTCTCGATATTTACCATTACAAAGATTAAAAGATGCTTGGCTTGAAGCCCAAGACGTTCCTTATCCAGTACAATTAGTAAGAAAACCTAAAAATTGGTAAAATGAATAGATTTGGAGATTTTTTAAATTTGTTAACCCCTATGATGAAACCAATGGGCTTTAGTAAAAAAGGAAATAGTTTTTATTTAAAAGACGGTGTGAATTATGGGATACTAAACTTTCAAAAAAGTAGAGAAAACACAAAGGAAGTAGTTAGATTTACGATCAACTTTGGAATTTATTCTAGTGTTTTAGCAGAATTATGCAGTAGGTCTGATACGTTAATAAAGCCGAAAGTAGAACAATGTCATTGGATAGCTTGGGTTGGAAATTTTTTGCCTAACAGTCCAGATTATTGGTGGAGTATTCGTGTATTGGACAATTTGAATGATGTAGTTTGCGATGTTATAGAAATAGTTCAACATATTATACTACCTGAAATTAAAAAACGGTTGTCCGATGAAGATTTAATGAATAGTTGGATAAACGACTATTATGCAGGTACTACAGAGTTAGGAAGGTTTATATATTTAACTAAACTATTAAAAGTTAAGGGAGATTTTGAAGCATTATATGGAGTTATTGAGCGGTTTATGAAACACTCAAAAGGAACACCAAATGAGATTAGAGCTATAGAGCATTTAATGGAAATAGAGTATAGTTATGAAGAAGTAGAAAAAACAAATCGAAAGTAATAAACAGGATAAAAAAATAGCGAAATTGTATACTGTTTCGCTTATTCCATAGACACTAAGGGCAATTTGCAAACAGCTCTTAGATGTTCTTTTCTTTAAAACGTATACTAAGAATAGCACAACTCCTCGTTATCGGTAGTCGATGGTGGTGTTGAAGGAGGATCACTTACTATTCCCAACACGGTTTTAGATGAAATTACTGTTGGTGGAAGTGCATCAGGGCTTTCAAATGTTCAGTTAGTTCAAAGTGCAGCTATAAAAGCTGAAGCAGCAATTGGAGGTGTTGGTAGATTTGCTGGTACTGCGAAACACACGTATGCAACAGGCTTGTTAAATAGATATCAAAATATGTATGGAAATAGAGGATTACAAGTAAATAAATATTTTAAAGGAAGATTTGGTAAAGGTTTTCTAGATGTTCATGATGTTAGTAATAATGTTATTTATGATTTTAAATTTGGAAACCCAATAATGAAAACTAATCAATTTAACAAGTATTTTAATACTTTTCATCAGCCAGTGAATATAGTGGATCGATATGGTAATGTTTTACCAAGGTAGGATCATTTTGAATAAAATAAAAGATTTATGGACAACAAAAAGAAGAGAATAATAACAAAAGAGTGGTTGTCGTTTTTTCCTGAATTACAGAACTATTCTCCAAATAAATTGTACAAAATAGTAGAGCCTTTCGTGATAGGTATAGAGTTAATAAATCTGCCTGATGGAGAAAATTACAGACCGCATTTTGTTATTTATTCATTGTACAAGGAAAATCTAAAGAAATGTTTAGAATATCCTGAATTGATGTTTGGATATCCTAATGAAATTCGGACAATTAGTTAAGCAGCTTTATTAATATTTATTATTTGATTAAATTCGTTGATTG